>JAQBNS010000049.1 GCA_028288405.1 Chitinophagaceae bacterium | reverse complement strand
CAAACAAGAAAATTTCACACGATGAAAATATTAGTTTGTATCACCAACGTTCCTGATACCACTTCCAAGATTAGTTTCAGTGACGACAAAAAGAAATTCAATGATGCAGGCGTTCAATTCATCATTGGTCCATACGATGAGTATGCTTTGTCTAAAGCGGTTGACATTAAAGAGAAAAACAATGCTACGATAGTAGTCTTGAATGTAGGAGGTCCGGAAACAGAACCTACTATTAGAAAAGCCTTAGCCATTGGTGCAGATGAAGCCATCAGAGTAAATGCCACTCCAACAGATGCCTGGTTTGTGGCCAAGCAAATTGCGGCGGTAGCTAAAGACGGTGGATACGATTTGATTTTGATGGGTAGAGAATCAATAGATTTCAATGGTGGTGTAGTGCACGGTATGGTGGCTGAATTATTAGGTTTACCTTCCATATCTCCTGTCATGAAATTGGACCTGGACGGTACCAAAGCAAGTATTGCGAAAGAAATCGAAGGAGGCAAAGAATTATTGGAAGTCTCTTTACCTTTTGTAGCCGGTTGCCAGGAGCCTATCTCAGAATGGAAAATACCGAACATGAGAGGTATCATGTCTGCCAGAACAAAACCATTGACTGTTGTAGAGCCGGTGGCCGTTGAAGGCAATGTAGTCTATGATCAATTTAGTTTACCGGCTCCCAAAGGTGCGGTAAAATTAGTAGATGCTTCAGATCCTGCAAAATTGCTGGATCTATTGAGGAACGAGGCTAAGGTATTATAATTCATTTCTAAAAAGAGTACATCATGTCAGTATTAATATTTGCAGAAGGCGTAGATAAGAGCATTAAAAAATCTTCCCTTGAAGCCGTATCAGCCGGGTTTGCATTGGCTCAAAAATTAAACACAGAAGCCATCGCCATTGCGATTGGTGATTACGATACCGCTGCTTTGCAAGAATTGGGTAAAGCAGGTGCGAAGAAAGTGATTCACGTTACAGCAGGTGTTCCGGCTTATCCTTCGGCTCTTGCCTACGCGTCTGTTCTTGCAGGTGCAGCAAAAGAAGTGGGAGCTACAGTCGTGTTGTTGTCTAAATCAGCTTTAGGAGACGGTATTGTTGCTCGTTTGTCAGTGCAATTGAATGCTGCTTCAGCTACCGGAGTTTTAGCCGTGCCGGAAGTAAATGGTGATTCATTGAAAGTAAAGAAATCGATTTATACAGGTAAAGCATTCGCAGACTTGTCCTTGAGTGGAGCAGTGAAAGTGATCAGCTTGGCAAAAAATGCAGTGCCTTTGAAAGAAGATGGAGCTGCGGCAACTGTTGAATCAAAGACTTATCCTGTGTCTGATTTGGCCGGTAAATTGGTTCACCAAAAAGAAGAAAAAGCAAGCGGAGATATATTGTTGACAGAGGCAGATATCGTGGTATCCGGTGGTAGAGGATTAAAAGGTCCTGAAAACTGGGGAATGATCGAAGAGTTGGCCAAAATATTGGGTGCTGCAACCGGTTGTTCTAAGCCTGTTTCAGATTTGGATTGGAGACCACATCACGAACATGTTGGTCAAACAGGCGTAAAAGTGAGCCCGAATCTGTATATTGCGATAGGGATTTCAGGAGCTATCCAACACTTGGCAGGTGTGAGTGGCTCTAAAGTGATTGTAGTGATCAACAAAGATCCGGAAGCACCATTCTTTAAAGCGGCTGACTATGGTATAGTAGGAGATGCCTTTGAAGTAGTGCCTAAATTAATTGAAGCAGCTAAAAAGCTGTAATAACAGACAGGAAAGTGGACAAAATAAAATTAGATATTTTGGGGTTGTCTTCAAGCCAATCGCAATCGGGTTCGTTTGCATTGGTGTTGGGAGAGGAGAATGGCAACAGGAGATTACCCATTATAATAGGAATGTTTGAAGCACAAGCTATTGCTATTGAGATAGAAAAAGTAGTTCCCAATCGTCCGATGACGCATGATTTATTCAAGTCGTTTGCCGGTGCCTTTAATTATTCAGTAGAAGAAATCCTGATTTCTGATTTAAAAGAAGGAGTGTTTTTTTCAAAGATTATTTGTTCTGACGGTATTCGTCAAGTGGAGATTGATGCAAGACCTTCTGATGCCATTGCGATTGGTATTCGTTTTGATGTTCCGATCTATACCTATGAAACCATTCTTTCTGAAGCAGGAATTGTATTGAATGAATTCAATGATGAAGAAGATGGAGACGATGATGATGACGAAGAAGCGGAAGGAGACGAAGTAGAAAGTTCTTACGTGAAGAAAGAATCCGTGACCGCTGCTTCAGAAGACAGTATAAAGAACTATTCTACGGATCAGCTGAAATCCATGCTGGACGACGCGATTCAGAAAGAAGATTATGAAAAGGCCGCGCGTATTCGTGATGAGCTTAACAATCGAAATTGATTCGTATAAAACCGTATTTAAAACTCCGCTTAGTGTTTCACTGATCGGAGTTTTTTTATGCCCATGAATAAAAACTGCTTTTTATGTAAGAAAAGGTATTGGTCGATGTACTTACTATAGACTACCATTTATTTCAAAAATAAAGCATAAGCTATGGAATGTGAAAGGGGCCTGATTTGCATCGGGTCCCTTTTTTTTGTTTTGATCTCTTTCGCTTTCTCTTTCTCTTTCTCTTTCTCTTTCTATACACTCTTTATGGGGATTTGATTGCGCACTATGAGGCATGTGATGCGGCTCTACTTTTTTTTTAATCAATGACTACTTCTCTAAAATATGGCCTTAATAGACTGTACCTGTTATAATTTGAATAGGCAGGTATAATCTTTTTCATCCATAACTGATATGGATCAGCTTTTGATTCATTAGAAACTGTAAACGGATTTCTAACAGCATACTATTATACCATGTCATCAGTTTTAAAACGTCATTGGGGTAAAATAACACTATTGAGTATTGTAGTTATATTAATTGTCGCTCGTTTGATGCTTCCTTATTTTGTCACGAAATATGTCAACAAAGTTTTAGCAGGTTTAGATGGGTATACCGGTAAGATAGATGATGTAGACATCGCTTTGATAAGAGGTGCTTATGTGATACAAGGTTTGCAACTGGATAAAGTAGGAGGCAAAGTACCGGTGCCTTTTGTTAAATGTGAGAATATAGATTTATCAGTAGAGTGGAGAGCTTTACTTCATTTGGAAGTGAAAGCGGAAGTAGAATTAGAAAAGCTGGTATTAAACTTTGTGGCTGGTCCTACTAAAGAAACTTCTCAATCCGGTAAAGAAGCGGATTGGACCGAAGCATTGGATAAATTATTACCGATACAAGTCAATCGTTTTGAAATCAATGAAGGAACTATTACCTACAAAGATTTTCATACTTCTCCGAAAGCAAATCTATACCTCAATAACCTGGAGCTTGTCGCTACCAACTTATCCAATATAGTAGACAAACAAAAGGCTCTGCCTTCTTCCGTTTATGTTTCAGCCAATTCAATAGGCAACGGGAAGCTACTGATTACAGGGGGATTGAATGTACTGAAGAAAATACCGGATGCAGATTTAAATGTCAAGTTCACAGACGCTGACTTGACTTCGTTAAATGAATTTACCAAAGCCTACGGCAAATTTGATTTTGAAGACGGGCAGCTAGCCTTATTCAGTGAAATGGCAATGGCAGATGGCCAGATAGATGGTTATGTAAAGCCAATATTACATCATGTTAAAGTATTGAACTGGTCAAAAGAAAATGAACCACCGTTGAATAAACTGTGGCAAGGAGTAGTTGGTGTGACAGAAGATGTTTTCAAGAACCATAAAAAAGATCAGTTCGCTACGAAAGTAGAAATACATGGCTCAATTAATAATACGGAAACAGACGTATGGGGTGCAGTGATGAATGTATTGCGCAATGGTTTCATCGAAGCCTTTCAGAAAAAATTAGATGAATCTATAAATTATAAAGCTGCCCTTTCTCCTGCTGATAAAAGAGAAGAGAAGAAAGAAGATCGCAAAGAAAAAAGAGAGGAAAGAAGAGAAGAACGCAAAGCGAAAAGAGAAGCGAAGCGGGAAGCTCATAATCATACGAAAGAAGAGCGTAACGGATAGGTCATTCTCTTTATACTTATTTTAATTTTCAATTAGTAACCAATAACTTCTACATAAACAACTACAACTATGAACAGTTTACTTTACCTTATCGCCGTTATCTTGATCATTGGTTGGGCCGTCGGCTTCTTTGTCTACAGTGCAACAGGAATCATTCACGTTTTATTAGTCATTGCAATTGTCGCAGTATTATTAAATGTTATTAGAGGTAGCAGGGTTTAATTTTTGTCAAACAAATTAACTTCAACATAAACAACTACAACTATGAATAATCTACTTTATGTCATCGCAGTAATCCTGGTTATCGCATGGGCTATTGGTTTCTTTGCATACAGTGCAACTGGTATCATTCACGTATTATTGGTGATTGCTATTGTAGCCGTATTACTGAATGTAATTCGAGGAGCTAGGGTTTAGTTACTTATTTCTTAAAACAAAAAAGCCCCGTCTATAAGACGGGGCTTTTTGTTTTAAGATCATCCGTATATTAGAAGATCGACGTGTCAATTGATGTGTCTCCCGAAGAGAAAAAATCATCTTCGTCATCATCATCCTTCTTAGGTTTTGCCGGAGGAGTGTATGTTTCTACTGGAGTTTCAAACGTCGTTGAAGGAGTCGTATAATCCGTCACTGGTTTGCTCGTTACTTCCTCTTTCTTCACTTCTGGTTTTTTCTTTTTAGGAGCTGCCTTTTTAACAGGAGCTTTTGCTGCAGGTTTAGCCGTTTTTTTAACTGCTGCTTTTTTTGCAGGTGCTGCTTTCTTCACTGCTGCTTTCTTTTTAGCTACAGTCTTTTTCTTCGCAGGTGCTGCTTTCTTAGCTGCCGTTTTCTTTTTAGCTACTGCCTTTTTCTTTGCAGGTGCTGCTTTCTTAGCCGCTGTTTTCTTTTTAGCTACTGCTTTTTTCTTTGCAGGTGCTGCTTTCTTAACTGCCGTTTTCTTTTTAGCTACTGCTTTTTTAGCGGTAGTTTTTTTCTTCGCTACAGATTTTTTAGCAGAAGATTTTTTTGGTGCTTTAGAAGCCTTACTTTTAGAGGCTTTAGAAGCAACCTTTTTCTTTTTTTTGTCAGACTTTGCCATATGCGCCAGGGTATTAAAAATAAAATATGTTGACTAAGATTTATTCTGTACTAAAATATAAAAAATGTTTTATTTTAATAATAATTTGACGAAAAATATACAAAACCTTTTTCAAATGGACTTCATGAGCGAGTGGTTGAGAAGATGCAAAGCAGCTGGAAGTCTAGGTGGATTCCTGTCTTTTTTTTGTTTTTTAAGCTCTTTTGGGCAGCAGACCGGCTCAGACTCAATGTATTCCCAGTTAAGGGCATTAGAGCGTTCGAGTTTACTTTACAGAGGTTCCATTGGCTTGATGGTGCAAGATCAACAGACGGGAGAGGTACTGGTCAACTACAACGCGGAGAGGTCTTATGTTCCTGCATCGAACCTTAAAGTAGTCACTACGGCCTCCGCACTTGCTATCCTGGGGGAAGACTATAAGTATGCAACCCGCGGCTATATTGGTGGCAGAGTGGATTCATCCGGCTTGTTGAAAGGTAATCTATATGTAGTAGGGAGTGGAGATCCTTCGTTGGGCTCGGAGCAAGTTGCAGGACAGTCTATACAATCATTGCTTACTAATTGGGTACAACAGCTCGGAAAGAAGGGGATTAAATCCATTAAGGGAGATATAGTCATTGATCCCACGGCTTATGATGCCAATGCCATTCCTGATTTCTGGCCCTGGGCAGACTTAGGGAATTATTATGGAGCCGGTATTCATGGGCTCAATGTATCGGACAATACGGTAAGATTATATTTCAAACAAAACAGGCAAGAGGGATCTATCGTGCAGTTTCTAAGGTCTGAACCGACCATTCAAGGGCTAAGCTTTGACAGCAAGGTTATTACTGGTCCGACAGGCTCTGGCGATGAAGCCTATATCTATGGTGGTCCTTACCAGGGCAACCGTTTGATTTTAGGATCACTTCCACCCGGAGAGGGAGAGTATAAGATCAAGGGGTCTATTCCCGACCCTCCTTTATGGTTTGGTTATTTGTTAAAGCAAGCCCTGAAAAATAATGGCATTACTTTTAAAGGAGAAGTGAAAGTAAAAGCTGTAGGTAGCCAGTTGGCAGGCGCAGAAGATTGGTTTTTGCATCAGTCTCCTCCTTTATCAGAATTGATTCGCATCACTAATTTTTACAGTATCAACCTTTATGCAGAGAGTTTGTTTCAGCAGATTGCCTACGTGAAAAAGGGAAAAGGCGATAGAACCTTTGCTGCTCAAGAGATCAAACGATATTGGGCATCTGTAGGAGTGGATACCATAGGATGGATACTGCTGGACGGAAGTGGTTTAAGTCCTTTAAATGCGATCAGTCCCCAACAGATGACGGCGGTCCTGCAATACATGGGCAACCATAAGAAATGGAGTGCTACCTTCACTCAGGCATTGCCTTTGGCCGGAAAAGACGGGACTGTCTATTGGTTTGGCAAGAACACAGCATTGCAGAATAACGCACGATTAAAAAGCGGTTCGTTCACTTCCACTTTATGTTATTCAGGTTATATGACAACACGAAGTAATAAGAAAGTGGTCTTTTCTATTATGATGAATCGCTACGAAGGGGAGATGAGAACGGCAGCCAGGAAGCTGCAAGTGATACTGGAAAAAGTAATAGCAGACTATTAAGGGACGAGTGAGGAGCAAGAAGGTACGAGAATATTCCTCGCTCGTCCCCTTGCTCCTCGCTATTTTAGTCTTGGTCTTCAATCAATGCTTCCTTTTTGGGGAAGAGGATGGAAACAATCACGGACAGAATTAAAACAGTAGCCACAAACAGTAAGGCGTACTTCATGTCTATTTCATAGAAGCCTGAAATCAATAACTTAAAACCGATGAAAGATAGAATGACAGCAAGACCGTAATTGATGTAATGAAACAACGTCATCAAACCGGCTAACGCAAAATACAAGGATCTTAGGCCCAACAAGGCAAATACGTTGGAGGTATAAACGATGAATGAATCGGTACTGATGGCTAAAATGGCGGGGATGGAATCGGCGGCAAAGATCACATCCGTGGTTTCTACAACCAATACTACAATGAAC
>JAQBNS010000002.1 GCA_028288405.1 Chitinophagaceae bacterium | reverse complement strand
CAAAGTATGATTGGTATAGCTGGCAACTTTAGATTGTAATGATTGGTAAGCCGGTGTTCTATTCATTATTTCGACTTAAGCCGGTATCTCTAATAAAACAGGCACATCGGTAAGTACGACGCTACTTTTATTTTCTACTATTATTTTCGTCCTCGATTTAAAACAACGCCTGTGCCAGGTAACTTGCTCCACACTGACTTTTACTTGTGGCTGACTGGCTGTAGTAAGGTTATAGTTGACACCAAAATTCAAGTTGGTAACCTCGGAATATTGAGGGAACGAAACGGCCAGTTTTCCATTAGCCGGTATAATGTATACATCTCTATCGGTCAAGCTTAAGGCTACGTTCTTTGAACCACTTAACAAATTACCAGGAACCATCATGGTATAACTTCCATCTGAATTCGTAGAAGTAGAATATATGGTAGCTTCCAGTGATACCCTTTGGTAAGGTACCGGTGTATCACCTGTATTGTAAGCCCCATCGGCATTATTATCTCTGTATACAGTACCTGTCAATTTTGTAAAGGATGATGGATAAGTCTGAAAGCCGACCATATCACCTACTTTGACTGAAAAGCCCGGTATGTCTTCTATGTAAGCGAAGTAGCTTCCGTTTTCTACTCTCATCCAACCGTAGTAACGTAATCCTCCGATGTAAACTTCGAAACCGTAATAAGCCAATGGAGCATTCATATAATAAACGTTATTCATCATTTCCGTCTCCGCCATAGGAGGGCAGCCATTTCCGGGTAGGGTTGATTTTTGTAGTCTACCGCTCCTGGTTCTTACGTTAATATAAATATTTGGCAAGGCGCTGGAAGACCCTATGGTTGTCCCCAGAGAAGAAGAAGATGTAGCTCTTAGTGATGTAGTTATTACTGAAATCGTTTCATCAAACATGTAATCCCTATACACTATACCGCAGGGATCTCCCACCATAGGATTACTCCATAGCCCTGAATAATGATATACACCCTGATTCGGTCCTCCAGGCATTACATTGTAAAAAAAATTGTAACTGGAATAAGGAACTATCTTGCTCCAGCCTATTGTCCCATTCAAAAAAAGAACTGAGACTAGTAAAAAGAGTCTAAAAATCTTCATATAAACCATTTAAATTAAACCTAATGGTGTATACGAAGGTTTATCAAATAGTGACCATCAATCAGTCCAAAATACCTATTAATCAGTACCAGTCTACAAAGGCACCTGAAAACCAAAAGTGAAAGTCATCATCACTGTTGTGAATTTATGATTGGCCTTACCTGCATCATCTAATACCAGTACATTGGTGTAATTGGCATAACCTACTTTACCCGTAAATTCTGTAAAGAAATACTTAAAAAATTCCAGACGAGGCCCAACCTCTGCACTTAAGATGTAGCCTGCCACGTGCCATTTGTTATTGACACGTGTACCGAATAACGTAACGTCTGTTCTTGGATAAACTAATCCGGGACCAGCCTTAAATACGGCACTGAATCTTAATTTTTTACTGGGTGCATTATAGAACTGTTTTCTCTTCACCAAATTCACGGCTAAAAAATTAGCACCGTCGCTGTGTTCAAAATGTAAAAATGTCTTCGGATCTACAACCGTATCTTTATCAATAGGCGTTCCGAAAATCTGTCCTGTTACGTGCAGGTTTTGATAATCGTTCATGATGTATTTCGCGTGATCATAATTGATCTCTATACCCAGGTCATGCTTGTCGTTGAACAGATACCCTAAACGTGCGCTGAATTGAGGAATAGTAATATTCCCTATATCCTTGATTTGATCGAAGTCATCACGGTCGTTGGCTTTCGCATTGTGCAAAGTAAAGTCGTAGCTGCCGTATTGATTGTGCTTACTGACATCGCCATCGTTATGAATATGAATGTCACTCTTGCTGTACCATTCGCGGTTGTAACCCCAGGAAGCATAAAGCGTTCCCTTGTTGCGTTTTTTGGGTGCAGGACTTTCTGTAGACTGTGCGACAACAATTACAGAAGATAGCAGGAAAAGGAAGGATAGTAGAAAAGATTTCATATGAGACGTAAAATCAGAATACAAAATTGTATAAAAAAGCACACATTTCTAGTGAACTTTTTCTGAAATACAATTTTAATGATAAATAACAGTTTCTTGAAGTCCGGGAACGGTCAAGTGTACTTCATTCTTGCCCGGTTGGCTTTCTACACGGCCAACAACTTGTGCCTCAATGCCAAATCCCAAACTGATTTTTATCAATGATTTTGCAGTTTCTTCATCTGTATAAATCTCCATACGATGGCCCATGTTGAAGACCTTGTACATCTCCGACCAGGATGCTTTGCTCTGCTCTTTGATGGCTTGGAATAAAGGAGGAATAGGAAATAAATTATCTTTGATGATTTTTACATCCGAAGTAAAATGCAACACTTTACTCTGCGCACCTCCGCTACAGTGCACCATGCCTTTGATTTGCGCACGGTGCGCTTTCAATATCGCTTTGATGACCGGTGCATAGGTTCTTGTAGGAGACAATACCAATTTACCCATGTTGAGAGAAACACCTTCCAGGGCATCTTCCAAACCGTACGTACCGGAATAAACTAAATCCGATGGAACTTTGGGATCAAAGCTTTCCGGATATTTTGCGGCCAATGATTTACCAAACACATCGTGACGTGCAGACGTCAGACCATTGCTACCCATACCACCGTTGTAAGCACTCTCATACGAAGCTTGTCCGTAAGAAGCTAAACCAACAATGACCTGGCCGCCTTTAATATTCGCGTTGTCGATGACATCGCTTCGCTTCATGCGACACGTCACGGTGCTGTCCACAATGATCGTACGCACCAAATCTCCTACATCCGCTGTTTCTCCGCCTGTGCTGTATATGTTTACGCCATGCTCTCTGAGCATTTGCAATACTTCTTCCGTACCGTTGATGATTTCTGAAATGACTTCACCCGGTATTAAATTTTTATTTCTACCTATCGTGGAAGAAAGTAAAATATGATCTGTAGCACCCACACACAACAAGTCATCGGTATTCATGATGACAGCATCCTGTGCAATACCTTTCCAAACGCTGATATCGCCCGTTTCTTTCCAATACAAATAAGCCAGGGAAGACTTGGTGCCTGCTCCATCGGCGTGCATGATGTTGCAATACGCTTCATCGCCTCCCAAAATATCGGGAATGATTTTACAGAATGCCTTTGGGAAAATCCCTTTATCTATGTTTTTGATGGCAGCATGTACATCCTCTTTTGAAGCAGAAACACCTCGTTGGTTGTAACGATCACTCATAATCTGAATTTTGTACAGCAAAAATAACAAAAATCCCGGTCTCGACAGCTATCGGGACCGGGATCAAGGTCATTTCAAATGAAATATTATTTCTTATTTTGCTCCGTTTTGTTTTTCCAGGAGTTCCTTTTCTTTTTGCTCTCCTTCGTTGATCAAACGGATCGTTTCTTTATCGACACCCGTTACACGAACCGTCGTACGACGGTTTTTCTGATGCTCGTCTTCTGTTTTGGCGTCTATAATCAACAATTTATCTTCTCCGTAACCTTTAGCGATGATACGGTTTTTATCAATGCCTTTTGAAACGATAAAGTTAACAGCGGACTGAGCACGTTTTTGCGCCAGGTTTCTGTTATAAGTGGCAGATCCCCTGGCATCCGTATGAGAACCTAATTCGATAGCTACGTCTGTATTGAGTTTCATGAATTCTACCACTTTAAACAATTCGATGGCCGCATCCGGACGGATATCCCATTTGTCGTAATCGTAGTAAATGTTGTCGATTGCAAACTCCACGTCTTTCTCTTTTACAGGAAGAACGATTTTCACTTTGTGAATCACTTCGTTGTCGCCTGGTTTCAAGTCTTTGTAATCCACTTTCGGAATGAAGACTTCTATTTCTTCCGTTAAGTGACCTGGTTGCTTGGAGGCAATAACCGTGTATTTCGTTTCCGGTTGAAGATCAGCTTTGAACTGTCCGTTTTCATCTGCTGTGATGACTTGAACAGTATCTCCTTTTTCATTCAATATGATGATATGACTACCTGGCAGTAAGAATTGCACTTTGTCTTTGCCTTCCCCGAACACCGTACCATCTAACACATAATGCGCTATTCTTATTTTTGATTCGTCAACGAATTCGTAGATATCATCATCTCCTTTGCCATTCGGTCTGTTAGAAGCGAAGTAACCATTGGTAGAATCGGTATAGAACAATGTCAATTCATCATAGCTGGTATTGATACCAGAACCCATGTTTTCAATTTTTACGGAGTTGCCTTCTTTCTTTACTTCGAAGAAATCCAGTGCACCGATAGAAGGATGTCCATCAGAAGAGAAGTAGAATTTACCTTCTTTGCTTTCGTAAGGGAACATATCGTTTCCTCTTGTATTGATCGGTGTACCCAGATTTTCAGGAGCATCCCATTCGCCGTCTGCGTTCTTAGTAGCTTTGTAAATATCTATACCGCCATTGCCGCCTTCGCGGTTAGAAGCGAAGTATAAAGTTTTTTCATCTTTAGACAAGAACGGACTGGCATCCCATGCTTCAGGGCTGTTGATTTTCAGCAATACTGCTTCTCCCCATGTACCGTCTGCCTGACGTTTAGAAGAATAAATGTCTACGTCTTGTGCTCCTTTTTTAGAGCCATCATTTCCCCTAGCGAAAATTAAAGTATTTCCATCTTTAGTGAAGATAGCATTTGATTCGTGGGCATCAGGCGTGTTGATCGTTTCTCCCAGCTTCTTAGCTTGTCCGGAGAAGTGAGTAGAACCATCAAAAATATACTGGTAGATCTCTGTGAAGCCTGTTCCAGTGGCAGCGTGCATCTTATCCACGCCTCTGGATGTAGTAAAATAAAGATTTTTGTCGAATACAAACGGAGAATATTCCGCCGCATCCGTGTTCAAATCTTCGATGTTGGTGATTTTGAAAAGCGATTTTTTGTTAACGATTTCACTTAGAATTTTAATGTTCTGAAGCTCGTTTTTCGCTCTATTGATGAAATCGAAGTTCGTCCCTACCTTGATGTAGTTACTGAACTGATTGGCTGCTGCCTCGTAATTTCCATTGGATTTTAGGGCATAAGCATAATAGAAATAAGCTTCTTCGTCCGTTACTTTAGCGTCGATGGCTTTTTTGTAGAACTGCTCAGACTCATGGTAACGGTTAGATCTGCGGTAAGACTCGGCCAACAAATAATTGGCTTCTCCTGCAGGAGCTCCGTATGAAACAGCTTGCTGAAGATTCTCTATAGCGAACTGGTATTCAGCCTGATTGTATTGTACTTTGGCTTTGTTGAGGTATTTAGTCGCTTTAGGTGTACAGGCAACGATTGCATACAGCAAAATTGCCACTAAAAGACTTAGACGAAATTTCATCAGCATTTGTTTAAATACGGTTAACTAGCTAAAAATAAACTATTGCAAGTTAGAAAAAGTGAGCAATTTTTAAAGTAATTAATTGGACTTTTTTCAAGTTTTTTATTCTTATACCGTAGTACTCGGTAAGAATCTGGCCAACCAGGAGTCCTTTACTTCTTTCCACAATTCACTTTTCAACTCTCCGACCGTCGTTACCTGCGTATTGACAATCAATCCCGAAGAGTTGATTTCTCCTGCGGCAAGTTTATTCTTAAAGAGAGGCAAAGGTAACACCTCTGCAGACGCAGAGCCCTCTTTTTTATACAAAATTTGCAGCCTGTCAAACAGGGAGATGCCCAGTTCTTGTTCTAAATCTTTCAATATGCGCACTGACTTATCAATAGAACAGCCGCTCGCCGCCTCAAATCCATTCTCCACCGCCACCACTATGACCGCCTGATCCAGGATTTGGCAGGCGGCTTTCAAGGGCGTACCATGGCTGGACCATTCTGTGAGAAAAGGCGCTATGCGCTGCATCAGCAAATCTGACTCTGCCGGAGTTAAGATACGGTTGGCAGTGTATACCCAAGCTCTGGCACTGGATGGCATTTGGTCAAATGAGATGTTCATAGATTTGTTGAAATGAATTTAGATTGATAAGTTGTATAAAGGTAAGGGAAGGCTGTTTGCTTTTGGTATGAATTTGGGCGTGTCCCTTCGGGTCGGGCTATCCGCTACAAATCCTCGCTCGGGTCAAGCTTCATCTCACTATCCTACCTCTTGGCTCGCTGCGGGCTTTCCGCTGCTATCCCTCACGCAAGCCTTTTTGTTATTGCGTTCCTCCTCGCTCGTACCTCGTCCCTTTATTTCTCTTACAAACCTTCGTTCTGAGCGATAAGTTCGGCTAAATCATATACTTTGATGGTGCTTTCTTTTTCTTTATTCTTCACACCGTCGGTCAACATGGTCATACAGAACGGACAAGCGGCAGCAATAACGGTAGCACCTGTAGAAATGGCTTCTTCCGTACGCTCTACGTTGATGTCTTTGGCACCTTTTTCCGGTTCTTTAAACATCTGTCCGCCACCGGCTCCGCAGCATAAGCCTTTGGTTTTACAGCGTTTCATTTCCACCAAATCAGCATCCAAGACTTCTAACACTTTACGAGGTGCTTCGTAGATGCCGTTGGCTCTGCCCAGGTAACAGGAATCGTGGTATGTGATTTTTTGTCCCTTGAAACTACCCGACTCTTTCATTTTCAATTTGCCGGTGTCGATCAGTTCTTGCAGAAAAGTAGAATGGTGAACCAGTTCATAGTTGCCACCTAAAGAAGGGTATTCGTTTTTCAAGGTATTGAAACAATGCGGACAAGTGGTAACGATACGCTTTACGCCGTAACCGTTCAACACCTGGATGTTAGACATCGCCTGCATCTGGAACAGGAACTCATTACCCGCTCTTTTCGCCGGATCGCCTGTGCAGCTTTCTTCTGTGCCCAGCACCGCATAAGAAATATTTAGGTGGTTCAGGATTTTTACAAAAGAGCGCGTGACTGACTTTACTCTCTCATCGAAAGAACCTGCACAACCTACCCAAAAGAGGACATCGAATGATTTACCTTGAGCCAGCAACTCTGCTGCAACCGGTACTTTATTTAGTTCTGACATAGTAATTATAATTTATCGGCCCAATTGAATCTGTCTGCAGGAGAAAACTTCCACGGTGCCTGATTGTTTTCAATATTGGAGAACATTGCGTTCCATGAACCCGGTGCCTTTGATTCTTCCATCACTCTATAGCGTCTCATCTGTACGATGATTTCCACCGGACTGATCTGCACAGGACAAGCTTCTACACAAGCGTTGCAGGTGGTACACGCTAAGATTTCTTCATCGCTGATGTAATCAAACAACGATTTGTTGTCCTGATGGTCTGCGCCGTGTTGACGGATATTGTTTCCTACTTCTTCTAACCTGTCTCGGGTATCCATCATGATTTTACGCGGCGACAAAAGTTTTCCCGTGATATTGGCCGGGCATTGCTCCGTACAACGGCCACATTCCGTGCAGCTGTAGGCATCCATGAGGTTTTTCCAGGTCAGGTCCTGCACATCTTTGGCTCCAAAGCGCATCGGTGCTGCGGGATCTGTTGGCGTATTATCCGTAGGTGTAATGCCCAACATGAGTTGTACTTCTTTAGTAACAGAAGCCATGTTATCGATCTCTCCCTGAGGAATCAAACGAGCATAATAGGTATTCAGGAACGCGAAGAAAATATGCAGATGCTTGGAGTTGTAAAAGACATAGTTGGCAAAGAACATTACTCCAATGATATGAATCCACCAGGCGGAACGCTCCAGGATCAGGAGTGATGAAGCGGAGAGTCCTGAAAATAGAGGCATCAACAGCGAACTGAAAGCAAAACTCCCTGTCGCTTTGTAATGTTCGTTTTGACCTTGCAGCAATTGGTCATTCGCATTCATGGTTAAGAAGGCGATCATCAGCACAATTTCCATGATCAGGATCAGATTGGCATCCAGGGTTGGCCACTTCGTCATTTCCTTTCCGGTAAATCTTTTCAGGTGAACAATATTGCGACGTACCAAGAATAATGCACAAGCAATGATCACCGCCACCGCAAAAAACTCGAACACATTGATGATGAAGGTATAAAAGGATCCTAAGGGAGCAGCAAACAAACGGTGGGTGCCCAGCAACCCGTCTAAAGCAATCTCGAGCATTTCGGCATTCACAATCAAAAAACCAAGGTATACAAAGAGGTGAAGGATAGCCGGTAAAGGCTTTTTAAACATCTTTCTTTGTCCCAGAGCTGTCAAGGTCATATTGACCCAACGAGCAGGAATAGAAGAGCTTGGCTCGTACGATTTACCCAAAAGGATATTGAAGCGGATTCGACTTATACTTCTGAAAATGAAGTACCCTGCCACAGCCAAGAGTACAGCAAAAATGAGTTGAGGAACTATATGCATGGCTTTAATTTAATTTATTTCGCATTATTTTTTTATAAATATAAATTTTAAATATCTTTGCACACTCAAATGAGCTGGTGATGTAGCTCAGTTGGTAGAGCAAAGGACTGAAAATCCTTGTGTCGATGGTTCGATTCCATTCATCACCACCCTAAAGACCTGCGGCTTTGCTGCGGGTCTTTTTGCTTATAGAGGGTTATAACGGGCAAAGACGAAGCAGGGTTGATTTTTTGCAATGGAAATGTTTCTGCTCTTACAGCCTCATTCATTTGTAATACTATTATTTTTCACCAAATTTTTCTAACCTCATAAAAGTTTTAGAGTAATTCATAATCATTCTGAATCAGATCAGTTTATTGACAAGATTTAAGAGGTCTTCTCTTATTGTATTTTGCGTTAGGGATTGAGCCATTGTCTGAGCTCTCCCGTCATTTCATTCTTTACTATGACTCATTGGACAGATTGACGGGAAGCGAGTGGCGAAAGCCCGGCCCGTAGGAAACGCCATATTTATCACTATCAAAAACATTAACTGTAGTGTAATAATAACTCTACTAGATTTGGGCGTTTCCCTGCGGGCCGGGCTTTCGCCACTCGCTTTTTTCTTTGAATCAATCCTCCATACATAACCAACCTCCAGTTCAAAGAAAAAGAGCTCAGACAATGGCTCAATCCCTAACGCACAATCTTACTAGCCACAACATTAGAAAAACTTGAGAAGACCCGAATTTTATATTCCACTAAAAAGTGCTTATTTGCATCTTAAATCGAAAGAAGATCTAACCCAGTTTCCTTTCTTTCAATAGCATACGAAGATGATTGACGGCAAAAAAATAGTAGTGGTAATGCCCGCTTATAATGCGGAAAAAACCCTTGAACAAACGTTCAAAGAAATCCCCTTTAACATTGTGGATGAAGTCATTCTCGTAGACGATCACTCCAGGGACAATACTTCTGACAAAGCACGTCAGGTGGGTGTACATAAAGTCATTCGCCACGACAACAATAAAGGATACGGTGGCAATCAAAAAACCTGCTACAAAGCAGCACTGGAATCCGGTGCTGATGTAGTAGTGATGCTTCACCCCGATTATCAATACACTCCTCTTTTGCTCGAGGCCATGGTATATCCGATTGCTCGCGGCTTGTTTGATGTAATGTTGGGTTCTAGAATACTCGGTAAAGGAGCATTGAAAGGTGGTATGCCGATGTATAAATACATTGCCAACCGTTTTCTAACCTTGTTCCAAAACATCATGATGGGACAAAAGTTGGCGGAATACCATACAGGCTATAGAGCATTCAGCAAGCACGTGTTGGAAACACTACCGCTTGAAAACAACTCTGACGATTTTGTTTTTGACAATGAAATGTTGGGACAAATTACTTACGCCGGCATGCAAATAGGAGAAGTGACCTGTCCTACTAAATATTTTGAAGAAGCCAGCAGCATCAATTTTAGCCGCAGCACTAAATATGGCTTTGGGGTATTAGGTGTTTCTATGGCTTACAGACTTCAGATTTGGGGTATAGGAAACTTTAAGATTTTCAAAGGAATAAAAAGATAAAAGAAGGTACGAGCGAGGAGCCTCCTGGCTCCTCGCTCGTACCTTTTAAAAGTCAAACTGAAAAACTAATTCGTCTGTTTGATACCCTCTGTTTTTACAGCGCTCCACAATTTGCATGTACAACACTTTATCCATGCTTGGTTTGCGGCACATGATAAACAAATATTTTTTCTTTGGATGTCCGACTATCATGTAGGAATAATCTTCCGCCAACTCAACTACCCAATAGTCTATTTTAAACGGCCATACAAATTGCGCTTTCATTTCCGCGTTGCCGGTGCCTTCTACCTGAAATAGTTTTGACCGAAGGTTGCCTTTCTTTGATTTGTCTTTCTTTACTTTCTTATAGGTGGTATAGACATCGAAATAACCTTTCTCGTTCCACGTATAGGTCTCGTCCGTTTCTCTCCACTTTTTATCGAGTGCTGTAGGTATGGACGACAAGGAATACCATTTCCCTTCCATTTTTTTCAGGTCTACTTGAGCGACCGGTTTATTCATTTGAGCATTAGACATCAAAGCATGTGTAAAAAACAATAAAATAACGATGACTTTCTTCATACTCAAAGTTTAGCAAAATTGATGCACAGTACAGCTACTTAACAAGATACTGCCTTTATTGTTCTTCAACCTGTAAAATCAACGAACGCCTGATAAGCATAGACCAAATCTCTTTATTTCACTATGTTTCTATTTGCACAAAGTGAGTAGTTTATATACAAAAAAACCGCATGTACTCATTAAATACATGCGGCTCAAAAACTATCTTAATACTCCATTTACCACAATGCTATTTTAAATAACCTCGGCACTTTGCTTGTTGGATTAACACCTACAAAATAGACGTTCTGCTTTTTAACATCAAAGGCTATACCCTTTTGCGAATGGTATAAAGGAAGTGGAGCAATGTATTCGTTCACCAGAGTTCCTTTAATACCAATAATACTGACCGTATAATCATATGCTTCCATGTTTCTCTGCACTTCACTCAAATCTGAAGCCGTCAGTGTATGAAAAGGCTTGGCAGTGCCTGGAGCGACAATGTCTTTGTATACAACAAAAAGACCTTTATCGTTAGCGATCCATTCATACGTTTTCTCAAATACGGGAACAGCTAATTCTGTTTTCTTCACTACATGTTGTCTGACTAATTTACCTTCAGGATTTATCACCAGAATAATATGGGAAGGATAAATATGAATGGGCGTAGGCAAAGGGCTTGTGCCACCCGGTGTCGGATCGCCCGGAAGAGAAGAGTCTGTTCTTTTTTCACCGATCAGGTAAGTGAATCCTTTGCTGTCTTTCACCGCATCATGCAGTAAAAATCCATCATCCGCCCAGCTGTTGAGGTTTACACCTACTCCGGTAATCAGTGATTTCCATTCCTGCAAAGGCATCGATTGTATATTTTCAATTCCTGTCGGTGAAACTACTACAGACGTTACTGCCATTGTTTTTCCATCCGGATGACCGAAGTATAAACAATTGATCTTACCCTCTTTGGCATAACAAGTAAAAGGATTGAAGCTATTCGCTTTATCGGCAATCTTAAAGGTATATTGAAATTGCTTGTTACCTAATTTATCAAAGTACACTACTTCATAATTGCCCATAGTAGTATCCAAATATTTTTTGCCTAAACCAAACACACGATGGTATACATAGAGAAAACCATTTGTTGTATTGTCTTCTACATTTCTTACTTCTGACACAAAAGATTCTTTGCGGGGATAATTTAAATCGATTTTTGTTTCACCCGTTTTAATACCGTCCTTATCATAAGTCACAACAACACGGTGTTTATACATCGCCCACTTTTCTTCGTCGCCGGTCGGGGTCAGGAAAGCATAGCGTTGCATGATACTTCGGTCAGAGGACAATAATAATTCCGAACTCTCCATTTTTTTAGCATCCGTTCTCTTCTCAATTACAGGATTAATAAATGCTGTAGGCACAGGTTTCTGCAAATAAGTATTCGCACGCTGATCGTATTGGTAATAAGCATTTCCAAAAATAGTAATGTATTTATTTCCTCTGTCTTCGGGAGGATCATTGGCTATAATATGAAATACGACTTCACCTTCGCCCATTGTTTTTACCGCATGAGGATATTTGCGAATCATGTCCGGCAAGAAATTACTATCCGGATCAACAGTTATGGTTTCACCCAAGCGATCGTTGAGCATCATAAATAATTTCTTATCCCACTTCTCTTGCGGTAAGAACATCCGGTAATTGTAATAATCGTTTACATTGCTTTTCAACTTCAACTCTGCATCAAATTTTTTCGTGTTCATCAATGGATAATACTTGTATCCATTGGCACTCCCTGCAAACACGCCACTTTGGATCATCACGGCAGATAAGGATTGTGTAAAGGTGTTTATGTCTACTGAACCGTCGCTTTTCGGAACAATCGCTTCTATCGCACAACGATCAGACTTTAAAGAAAACCATTCAAAGTCTGTTTCCTTCACAACAAATTGCGCATGACTGACTGGAGAAATTCCTACAAGGCATAACAGGATAAAAAGATTTTTTTTCATACGGGAATAAAGAAATAAGATTTTAAATATAATAAAAAGCCCGAATGAACAGGTGTTCATCCGGGGTTTTGTTCTTTGCTTTTTTATTATTACTAATGCGATTCTATTCTAAGTATTTCAATCGATTGATTTCCTGTGCAGAGAGAAAACGCCACTTGCCTCTTGACAAGTCTTTCTTCGTTAAACCGGCATACGCTACACGATCTAATTTCTCTACGGCGTAACCTAACTCTTCGAAGATACGACGGACAATGCGGTTACGGCCTTCGTGTATTTCTATACCGAGGATTTTACGTGTATGATCAGTCACTGCCAAGTCATCTACTTTTACAGGACCATCAAACAAACGCAGTTTGCCGCTTTTGATCATTTCAAAATCTTTCTCAGCGATCGGCTTGTCCAATTCTACCAGGTAGATTTTTTTAATGTTACTGGAAGGGTGCGTTAATTTTTGAGCAAGATCACCGTCATTGGTAAACAACAATAGTCCTGTAGTGTTTCTATCCAATCTCCCAACAGGTACAATACGTTCTTTGCAAGCATTAGCAACCAAAGCCATCACAGTTCTCCGTTCTTGCGGATCATCGGTAGTGGTGATAAAATCTTTCGGCTTGTTTAATAATACATAAACAGGTTTTTCAGGAGAAATGATTTTGCTTCCGTACTTCACAGAATCACCAGGCATTACTTTGGTGCCTAATTCCGTCACTACTTTACCATTTACTTTTACCAAACCTTCCTGAATGAACTGATCCGCTTCTCTTCTGGACGCTATACCTGCGTTAGACAAGTAACGGTTCAGGCGTATGCCATCTTCCGCTGCCGGTTCGTCTTTGCTTCTGGCTTTCTTTACATTCAGCTCACGGTGATGGCTGTCTGTTTTTTCTTTTTCTTTACTGAATTTAATATCGATAAAATCTTTGTCCACCTTGCGACGCACCAACGATTTCTCCGCACGTTTCGTCATTTTGACTTCGTCTTTTTTAACGGCAGCCTTTTTCGGTTGACGCTTGCGGGCATTGATTTCATCTTCTACAGAGCGAGTGCTTCTGCCAAAGAATTCATCTTCATTGAAACGAGGATTTGTTTTCTCTTCCGCATCGTCTGTTTTCTTTCCTCTGCCAAAACTCTTTGGTGCTCTTTCCGGTTTGCTGCCAAAAGAAGATTTTCTTTTATCGAAAGAACCCTCGCCGCCTTCTTTTTTAAATCCACCCGTTCTCCCTGCGCCTGCTGCACCACGAGGTCCTGAAGAAGTTCTTTCACTTCTTCCTGTTCCTGCGGATGACCTGCTGCTGCTTTCCGATGAACCTTCTTCTTTCTTGAAACCACCTGTTCTACCCGTACCACCACGAGGTCCGGAAGATGCTCTCTCACTTCTTCCTGTTCCTGCGGATGACCTGCTGCTTCTTTCAGAGGAACCTTCATCCTTTTTAAAACCACCGCTTCTACCTGCACCACCACGCGGTCCTGAAGAAGAGCTGCCTCCTCTTTCCGATCCGGCAGATGATCTGTTTCTGTCTGATGGACCATCTTTCTTGAATCCGCCACGTGCACCACCTGATGAAGGTCTTTCACTTCTTCCGGTTGACGAAGAGCTTCTTCCTTTATCAAATGAATCGCCTTCGGAAGTCTTCTTTGTGCGAGGTCCCGAAGAAGGTTTATCATTTTTACTAAACCCTGCTGTAGAAGAATTTCTTTTCTTATCTCCAAAACCTCCGGCGCTTCTCTTTTTAAAGTTTGCATCCGAAACGGATTTCTTTTCTTCGCGGCTCATTTCACCGGCTGCCGGACGTGTGCTTCGTCCTCCTGATTTTGCTCCTCCTCTGGATCCTCCCGAAGGACGATCTTCTTTGCTGCCCGCAGATCTCCCGGCACCGCGGCCTTTAGCGGATGACTTATCAAAAGCAAAAGCAGGCTTAGATTTTCCAGAGCCTGCTTTGCCGCGTGATGTATTGGAGGAAGATCTACTGTTGCTCCCCTTCTTCTTGTTGTCCATTTGTTTCTTCATCTATATTATTATCCGCCCCACTTTCGCCCTCACTTTTTTGTTCTTCTTCTTTGCGTGCTTCCTGTTCAAATCGAATCACGTCTTGCAAATCCAATTGCTTTCCGGCTTCTATTTCCAAAGCCGTCAAGGTAGCGCCGGCATGTGCCTGTGCACCCGGATCATTTTCTCCTTCTGTCAAACCAAATTGTGCGTAGTCGTTGAAGTTCGGATCCAATTCTGTTCCGATGGTATTTTCCAACGTAATAAAATCTTTTGGACTAGGCAGTTCGGATAAACTGTTCAACCCGAAATACTCCATGAATTTTTTACTCGTACCATACAACAACGGCCGACCGACTCCGTCTGACTTTCCTTTGATCTCGATCAATTCTTTTTCCAACAACTTTTGGACCGCATAATCGCAGTTCACTCCACGAATGTCTTCTATTTGTCCTTTGGTAATCGGTTGTTTGTAAGCAATGATTGCCATTACTTCCAAAGCAGAAGTAGACAATCTCTTTTTTGATTTTTGTTTCAGGAAAATACCTAAGCTGGTTTGGTATGCAGGTTTCGTCAAAAACTGATAGCCTCCGGCGATTCTAAATACCTGAAACGGATACGTATCAGACATGTATTTTTCCAACAAAGAATCCAATGCAGCTTCGATGTCTTCGATCTGTACTTCTGCCTCAAACATTTCAGACATTACTAATCTGATCTCCTCTGCCTTTACAGGCTCGGTAGCACAGAACACAATGCTTTCAACATGGTTTTGAAGAAAATCCATTACTTACGGTTTAATTTAGCTTCGATAGAATGCTGTGTGTGTGGCACAGCACGCAAACGTTCTTTAGGAATCAATTTTCCCGTTTCGATGCACACGCCATATGTTCCGTTTTTAATACGGATCACAGCGAATTCTAATTGCTGAATAAATTTCATTTGTCTTGCAGCCAACTGACTGAAGTTTTCTTTTTCCAACGTATCGGCTCCGTCTTCCAGCAATTTTAAATTACTGTTAGAGTTATCAGAACTCTCGTCATTCTTTCTACTCAAAGATTCCTTGATGTATACCAATTCTTTCTTTGCCCTTTCCAATTTTTCAAGGATCAACGTTTCAAACTCTTTCAATTCTTCTTCAGAATACTTTGTTCGTGTATCCTCCGGTCCGTTGGTATTGTTCTTAGGTTGCATAATAGCTTGTGGTTTAACCTTTTTACTGTTTAACTCAAAAACCTTCGGAGAGGTTTCTTTTATGACTGTTTTTTTTATCGGTGCCTTTGTTTTAGCTACTGCTTTTTTAGGAGCCGCTGCCGCTTTCTTTACCGGAGCTTTTTTAGCTGCGACTTTTTTAGCTGCGACTTTCTTTGCCGGCGCTTTTTTAGCTGCTGTTTTCTTGGCAATCACTTTAGCTTTCGGCTTCACAGTTTTTACCGATTTTTTTGCTGCAGGTTTCTTTACCGCCGCCTTCTTTTTTACAACTGCCTTTTTTACAGCTGCTTTCTTTTGAACTTTTTTAACCTTAGCCATAAAAAATAATGAATGAACCCCCGTATTTCCTTCTGCCTAATCGGCAATTATTTGCCTGCAAAGGTAATAAATAAAAGCTTCAAGTCCTTGTAATTTTTACACCTCGAAGGGTAATTTTCCACACTAAATCAACGCAATAAGACCGAAATGGTGTCCTTGATTTTCAGGTGTTCTCCGTCAGGATGGAAAAACTCGGCAACAATCAGGTACAATCCTGTGCTAACTGGCTGTAAATTAGTGTCTGTTCCGTTCCAGGTGCACATTCCATGAGCATCTGAGGGTCCACTGGGCTGTAGGGAACAAATCCAATTCCCTTGTAATGAAAAAATATCCAGGCGCATCGATCCCCCGGGTTTTGGCAAGGTATAACGAATGGTTGTATAGTTACGATAACCGTCTGTACCCGGGGAAATGGAATGTGGTTCTATCGTGAGCCAACCTGCTTCCTCGCCGGATGCCGCCTGAGAATTGGCATATCCGGGAGTTGCACCACCCGATGAAGTGGATGCCGATTGCCAGTTCTGCGTCCATTGCGAGGGATCATGGGCATTTACTCGTTCGAGAGAAATGCCTTCTTTACTTTCCAATAAAGGATGGTGCATGTTTTGGTTGTAATGGAAAAAATCGATGGAATCACCGGCCTTGTTCAACAATACGATGCGGCCTTCATCATCGGGGAAATTCGGTAAATCAACCGGTACAAACGTATGGGGAACAGACAAGGGATAAAAATCCAGTACGGCATTACTGTCTTTTGTCAAGACACGATAAACACCAGGTGCCATGAGCAGTTGCGGAAGCCGCACTTCTTCACCGGATTGATTCAAAACACGGATGTCTTTCAACTCCACGTATGCAGCACTCGAATTATAAAGTTCTATAAAGTCAACGCCATAGGAGAAGGGATTAAACAACAATTCATTGATCACCACCTCTCCTTTCTTTAGTGTTTTAGGTTTGATCAATTGAATGGATTGACTCTTCGTATTCCCCACGCGGTCTCTGATACCGCTCAGTTGAGTCATCCAGACACTTCCTTCTTCAATGAGTGATGCCGTATCCCGGACTAAAAGAGAAGTTGAATTGATCCATTGAAAAGGCAAAGAAAAAGTATTGCCACCTGTTTGAAAGACCGGAACAGACGAGGGATTCAGCGTTTCATTAAAAGTCAGCAACCAACCCCTCTCTTCACTCTGATAGACTTGCGACACCAATTGTGGGGCTTCCTGATCGACGAAACCACCCTCAATTTGGAGGTCATCGAAATAAAAATTAGTTCTTCGAGTCGAAGAATGTACACATAAAAAACCAAAAGCTTCAGAAGCGAAAACAGCAGAATGAGTACCCGAACTTTCCAATTGAAACTGTTCTCCTCCCAATGTATCACTGTACACTTCCCATTTATCCTGATGATCTCTCAACACTTTTATCCGCAGGGTAACCGGATTGCCAGCAGCACGTCCCACCTTGCCTTTAGCAATGAGGGTTTGTGACGAACCCTTTTGATAATACAAATCAATTCCATCTTTACTACCGGATAGTCCGCCGATCTTGAGGTAATATGCTTCCAATTGCGGGTCAAGCAAATTACCGGAAGAAGCCGCCAAAAAAACTTTGGAATAATTGGACGTTGAACTTTCAAAATTTAGCTTCAGCCAAAAACTCCAGGAGGCATCGGCTAAGGCATTAGAATACGTTTGCAAAAAAATCTTGCCGGATGCAGCGGGACCATTGGACTGCAATTGCTGTTCGGCATTGATGCGGAAATACGACGAGTCGCCCTGCCATTCGTGAGGATTTGTGAGGCTTTCAGAGAAATCTTCTTGAAACTGAGCCAAGGAAGTCAAAGAGAAAAAAAGAAATAGAATAGTTAAATACCTAGTAATCATAAGTGTTTGTTTAAAAAAATAGAAAAAAAGACAATCGACTACCCTAAAAAGGTACTCGTAAAAATAATTGCGGAATGTAAGGCTTAGGCCACCTTTATCCGCTCATCATAGAGGCAAAGATAAAATAATTTAGTTACTTTGTGTCCCTTTAACCTAGATTATGTAATACATCAATATGATTGGATTGTCTTGATTATTCTGTCAAATGATTGATTAAAATGATTTACATGATACTTAAGGTATAAAGCATAATATTTAGTCAAATCAACAAAACACAAGTAACAACTTATTTAACACTATGAAAGTAGCAGTCGTTGGGGCAACTGGCCTTGTCGGTACCCAAATCCTAAAAGTTCTTGCAGAAAGAAACTTTCCCGTTACAGAATTAATTCCTGTAGCTTCTCCAAAATCTATTGGCACAGAAATTCAATACAAGGGTAAGGGCTTTAAGGTCGTGTCTGTAGAAGATGCCATTGCTGCAAAACCGGCTATCGCCATCTTCTCAGCAGGAGGTGGAACTTCATTGGAACTGGCTCCTAAATTTGCTGCAGTAGGAACTGTGGTAATCGACAACTCTTCTGCATGGCGCATGGATCCTACCAAGAAATTGGTGGTTCCAGAAGTGAATGCGGATGCGATCACAAAAGAAGACAAGATCATCGCCAATCCAAACTGCTCTACGATACAAATGGTAGTCGTGATGAATCCTTTGCATAAAAAATATAAAATCAAACGTGTAGTTGTTTCTACTTACCAATCTGTAACCGGTACAGGTAAAAAAGCAGTAGATCAATTGATGGACGAGAGAAAAGGCATCATGGACGGTGTGAAAGCCTATCCTTATCAAATTGATCTTAACGTTATTCCTCAAATCGATGTATTCCTGGAAAACGGATACACCAAAGAGGAAATGAAAATGATCAAGGAAACCAACAAGATCATGCGTGACGATTCGATCAAAGTAACGGCTACTACCGTGCGTATCCCGGTTATGGGTGGTCACTCTGAATCTGTAAATATCGAATTTGAAAATGAATTTGATGTAGAAGAAGTGAAAGCCTTATTGGCAAAAGAAGAAGGTGTAATTGTAGTAGACGATATCGCTAACCTGAAATACCCAATGCCTTTGGACTCTCACAATAGAGACGAAGTATTTGTAGGCCGTATCAGAAGAGATGAAAGTCAACCGAAAACACTTAACCTATGGGTAGTGGCAGATAACTTGCGTAAAGGTGCTGCAACGAATGCCATACAAATCGCAGAATATTTGGTAGCGAAGAAATTGGTTTAATTTTTCTTTCTCTTACAATTTTGAAAGCCGAACTCGCAAGGGTTCGGTTTTTTTTATGGCTAATGCATTTTCACTCCATGGCCTGTCCCCTGACAGGCCATCGCTGTTTGTCCAATGCCCACGTTCACTAACATTTCGGCCTGTCAGGGGACAGGCCTCCGTCTTGCCCCTAAATCCCCTAAAGGGGACTTAAAAAACAATCAAACAAAATGCTATAGACATTTCGTCCCTCTGGGACGAACAGCTAATTTCAAACAACAATGTCCCTTAGGGACATAATGTCTATAGCAACAAATATAGATATAAGCAAAGTCCCCTTTAGGGGATTAGAGGTAAGACAGTGTGTTCAATACATGCTATCTGTTTCTTTGCAGACACACCATCGTTAAGCATGCGATAGTCTTTTTCTTCACTTTCCTTTGTTTATTCTGATGCAAAGGAAAATGCGCTTTAAATGTTGTCGCATTTTAATAGACAACAACCGTACTTCAACGCTTTCAAATGATCTTTTTCGGATCATCTCTTTGTTTATCCTGACGAGAACAAAATGTATAGTCTAAGTCAGAATTTTGCAGGTTGAACCACTTAAGTCCACGTATATTTGCTTCATGAGAGATCCACTTGTTATCCTGATCGATCAAATGAAAGACCCGATGGAATGACAAGGCAATCAACTCTGTCATTTTGAGAAGGTAAAGAGTTTTCATAACTTTAGAGAAAACTATACTTATGGTCAAATCAATGACGGGTTACGGTTCTGCTGTAGCTGAAAATGAAAATCTTTATGTGCAGGTTGAAATCAAGAGCCTCAATTCTAAATTCCTTGATCTTTCTATCCGTGTGCCGAAAGAATACGCAGAGAAGGAACTTGAAATAAGAAACTTGTTTACGCAAGTGGTGGAACGTGGTAAGGTTTCTTTATCGATTGAAGTCAAACAAAAAAACGACAATACCGCGCGCGTCAACATCAATCTTGAATTGTTGAAAGCCTATTACGATAAAATAAAAGCCGCTGCAGAATATGTAGGCGCTTCATCTGATGATATATTCCGCACGGTATTGAACATGCCTAAGGTGATTGAGTCAGACATTGAAAATGTAAACCGTGGCGAAGAGTGGGGCTTTGTAGCCAAAGCCATGAAGGATGCCCTTGCACAGTGCGATAAGTTTCGCACGGAAGAAGGCGATTTGCTCAAAGAGAAATTCATTGGATACATTTTATTCATCAGTGAAAAACTGAAAGAAGTAGAAGCGCATGATCCTATTCGTATTCAACAGGTTCGTGACAGAATAAAAAATCACCTGGAAGAATACGTAGGCAAAGAACGCGTAGATCAATCACGGTTCGAACAGGAATTGATTTACTACATTGAAAAGCTGGACATCAGTGAGGAAAAAGTTCGTTTGAAAAAACACCTGGACTACTTCATTGAAGCCATGAAAGACAAAGAAGCCAGCGGGAAGAAATTGGGGTTCCTCGCACAGGAAATTGGTCGGGAAATTAACACCATCGGTTCTAAATGCAACGACGCAGATATTCAACGCTCTGTAATTGGCATGAAAGAAGAACTGGAAAAAATAAAAGAGCAATTACTGAATATACTTTAATACTAATACCTACTCCTCAAAATCAGCTTATGAAACAATTACGCATTTTATCACTCTTCTTGCTGGTATGCGCCGTCACCTCCTGCTCGCAACAAAGACCAAAAGGAACAGACATCAGCCTTACCTGGGGACTTGTTGGTAACTACTACGAAGGCGATCTTTTTTTAAGCCAACTGCAATTGAAAAACAATGGCACTTCAGCTTTAGACAATAAAAACTGGAGTTTGTATTTCAATTTTTGCAGAAAATACAATCAAGATAAACTACCGAAAGAAATCACTATTGAGCACGTTAACGGAGATTTGTTTGTGTTGAAACCCACAAAAGATTTCAAAGCCTTACAACCTGGCGACTCGGTGAAGTTTGACTTGTACGGCGGCTACTGGACCTTGAATGAGAGTGATGCACCTGCAGGTTTCTTTTTTGTATTTGACGAGGATAAAGAAAAACCAGTCATTGAAGAAGCCGGTGCCTTAACGGTATTGCCTTTCTTAACGGAAAAACAATTGAATCGCTCCGCTACAGATAAAGTAGTGTGCGAAAATGAAACGGTGCGTTTCGAAAGAGATTCAGCGTTAACCATCTTACCAGCATCTTCTATTTGTCCGATCACTCCTACTCCTCTTTCCTATACCATAGGTAAAGGTTCTTTATTAATTGATCCATCAATTGTCATTGCAGCAGATAAAGCCTTTACACCAAGCGCTGAGTTTTTGCAAATGAAATGGGAAAAGGCTTTAGGTGGAAAACCGGCAATAAAAGAACTGGATAAAACTTCAACCGTTAAACAAGTATCGCTTATAAAAGATGCAGCATTGAATGGAGAAGCTTATGAATTAACAGTAAGTGCAACAAAAGGCATTACCATTAAAGCAGGAACAAATGAAGGCGCCTTCTATGGTGTACAATCTTTGTTAGCATTAGATCCGCCTCATTCTACTACATCATGGGACATTCCTGAGATCGTCGTAAAAGACAAACCTCGTTTCGCTTTCCGTGGGATGTCTGTAGACGTAGGACGGAACTTCCAGAAAAAAGAAACCATTTTGAAATTTCTGGATGCAATGGCTGCCTATAAATTGAACAAGTTTCAATTTCACCTGACCGATGATGAAGGGTGGAGATTGGAAATAAAAGAATTGCCAGAGCTGACCCAAGTCGGCAGCAGAAGAGGGTTCTCAACGGATGAAAAAGAAATGTTACTTCCTTCTTTTGGCTCAGGACCATATCCTGATAAAACTTGCGGTTCTGGTTTTTACACCAGAGCGGACTTTATTGAAATTTTAAAATATGCCAAAGCACGCAACATCGAAGTGATTCCTGAAATTGATTTCCCTGGACACTCCAGAGCAGCCATCAAATCTATGCTGGTACGCTATAACCGTTTGAAAGCAGAAGGCAAAATAGAAGAAGCAGAAAAATACTTATTGAATGACTTACAAGATTCTTCTAAATATGAATCTGTACAAATGTGGACAGACAACGTATTGTGTCCTTGTCAGGAATCCACTTATAATTTCATCACTACTGTAGTCACCAGTATCGAAGACTTGTACAAAGAGGCAGGTGCCACACTCACTACTATTCATACCGGTGGCGACGAAGTACCGCATGGTGTATGGGAAAAATCACCGAAGTGTGCAGACTTGATTACCAAACAACCTGAGATTGGGCAATTGGGTGGTGTCTCTAATTATTTCCTGGCACGTGTCAGTGATATCTTAAGCAAAAAAGGATTGACCGTTGGAGGTTGGGAAGAAATCGCTTTGTCTAAAGTAAAAGTAGGCGATGCCGTACAACATGTACCCAATACTGCTTTCATCAACAAAAACTTCAGACCCAATGTATGGAACAACGTGTGGGGCTGGGGACAGGAAGACTTCGCTTATCAATTGGCAAATGCCGGATATAAAACGGTATTGTCTAACGTCACCAATCTATACCTTGATTTGGCCTACAGCAAAGATCCAAAAGAACCGGGTTACTATTGGGGAGGTTTTACCAATACAAAAAAAGTATACGAATTCATTCCATTGAATATCTATCAAAATGCGAGTGTAGATTTATTGGGTAACCCATTGGACTTAACAAGTCTTGCCAACAAAGTGAGATTGACTGCTCAAGGCAAAGAAAATATTTTGGGTATTCAAGGTCAACTTTGGACAGAAAATACCAAGAGTGGTGAGATGGCAGAATATTTGGTTTTCCCACGTTTGTTGGCCGTTGCAGAACGCGCCTGGGCGCAAGATCCTGCCTGGGCTCAAGTGGCAGATGCTACCAAGCGCAATCAACTGTTGCTGCAAGCGTGGAACGAGTTTGCCAACCGTGTTGGACAACGTGAAATGCCGCGTTTAGATGATTTAGCCATAGGCTATCGCTTACCTCCTCCCGGAATCGTCATCAAAAATGAAATGGCTTATATCAATGCCGAGTTTCCGGGATCAACAATTCGTTATACTACGGACGGATCAGAACCTAATGCAGAATCTTCCGTATACAATGCACCGATAGCAGCGAAAAAAGGAACGATTGTAAAAACAATCACAAGCAGCAGAAACGGCAGAATAAGCAGATCAAGTACTGCTACAGCACAATAAGAATATTGAAAATAATTAGTATTTTCACGACATCCCGAGGGTAATTCTCGGGATGTTTTTTTTAAACCTAAACATCCTTTAACATGAACGCGTCAAGAACAAGCACTTTTATTCTCTCAGCCATTTGCCTTACTCTTTGTTTAGGTTTTATAAAAGCTGACAAATGGATAACGATCCAGTCAAAGAAATTCGGTTACCAGGTAGACTTCCCTAAAAAACCTACTGAGCAATCTCAAGACGTAGACTCTGAAGTGGGTAAAGTAAAATTGAACATGTACATCTATGATGCATCAGAAGTTGCGGGCGATGAAAACTTATTGTACATGAGCAATTGCACCCAGCACCCAGCCATCGATGCCAATGCGTTAGACTCTGCTCAATTGGCGGACTTCTTTGACAGAACAGTTGGCGGTGTAGCGAAAGGTGTAAATGGAGAATTGTTATCGCAAAAGAAAATCATGTTGGACAAACATGAAGGCAGAGAAATAACAGTAGGTTATGAAGAAAACAAAAACACCATCACCATGCGTCTTTTTGTAGTCGACAATAAGATCTTCATGTTACAAGCTATTGCAGCAACAGATAAGTCCCCTAATAAATCTGCTACTCGTTTCTTTGATTCTTTTAAGCTTACTAAATAAAGTTGTTAAACAAACCGTTTGCCCCTAAATCCCCTGAAGGGGACTTTCTTTCGGAGACAAACAAAAAGCTCATCGCTTATTATACGCGATGAGCTTTTTTGTTTAGTAAGATGCAAAGTCCCCTTCAGGGGATTTAGGGGCAAACGGTTAGCTATAACCTGGACAGTGTCAGCCCTCTTTCTCTTTACTGCTACCCACATAAAAAAGGCCGATGAATAATATTCATCGGCCTTTTTTATTAAGAGTTAATGTATCGATTAACGATTTGGATTAGCAGCAGAACCGAAGTTCGCACGCAATGTCACTCCGTATGTTCTTGGATCTCCAAGTACTGCTACATAGTTACCTGCATTTCCTGTAGCCGGCAACAATTGTTCGAAGTAGTGGAAGTCTGTAATGTTACGCGCCCAGATGAAAGCAGAGAATACATTGTCTGCAGATCTGAAACCTAATCTACCGTTTACCAATGCATACTCTTGAATGTTCAGGTACTTAGATGGCGTAGGGCTTGAAGAGAATTTAGAACGGTAGTATGTATCTGCACCCAGGAAGAAGCTTCCGTCGAAACCAAGGAATGTTGTTTTAGGAGTTGATACCTCTGCACCAACAGAACCTGCCCATTTAGAAATACCTGGAAGATCACTACCAGAAATATCTTTATACAATACTGTAGCACCTGTTTCTTCCAATGGCAAAGGAGCATTTTCGAACGTAGTGTATTTACCTTCAGTATAAGCTACTGAACCATACAAAGAAAGGTATTTAAATCTCACGTTAGCATCCAACTCGCCACCGAATACTTGAACGTGACCAGCATTAGCCAGGTAACCTCTGTTTGCACCTGGTTCAGCGCTTTGTACCTGCACTTGGAAATCTTTAATTTCTGTATCGAAAGCAGTAAAATTGATAGTAGAGTTGTGAGTAGGTTTTGTTTTGATACCCGCTTCAACGTGTGTTACATATTCAGGCTTCACTATTCCATAGTCTATAGGATTTGTACCGGTTGGTATACCAGCGACGTTCGCTCCTACAGGTTTGTAAGCGGTAGAACCACTTGCATAAGTATTGACATTCTTATTAAGCTTATAACTCAATGTCAACTGACCACTCAAGTTGTTGTTGTCAACTGATGCAGTATAAGCCTGGTTCTGGTATACCTTATCTTTGATTGCTTGCTGAGCAGGGGTAGGACTTTGCAAACCTCCGTAAGTAACGCGATTGTAATCCACATCTTTGTGGTCAATGTTGAAACGAAGACCAGGCAATACGTGAAATTTTTCTGTAACCGCTACATCAACGTTTGCAAATGCTGCACCACTGAATGTTTTCAATGAAGAAGTTGTTTTAATTCCGAAGCCATCTAATAAACCCGGAGTTGACCAGTTGGCAGTAGAAGCGGCATCGAATTTATCCTGATAAAATCTCCAGGCATCTCGACCTGCTTCTTCTGTTTGTACCGGAGCAGTTAATATTTCCTGATAGATCGCAAATACTCCGATCACTCCACTGATACGCTTGGAAATATCACCAGCATATCGCACTTCTTGTGAATATTGTTGTTGCTTAGAGTTACCTTGAGATTTACGTACGATGTCTAATCCCGTAAAATCACGGTCATTGGAAGGATCCCAATTCCAGTATCTCCAGGCAGTAGTGGATGTTAACGTACCAGGACCAATTTTAGCGTCAACAGTTAATGCTGCTCCACCCAAATCGTTATTGGATTTCCATGGTGTATTGTGATCAATCTTACGGTCGAAAGGATCACGGCTTACCGGTTCGTAATTCAATGCCTTCATGATGGTATCAAACTGACGTTTGTCTACACGTTGTGTTTTTACAACACCTGCTAACACCTGCGCATATCCATCCGGACGTTGACGTGTGAAATCTCCGGACAATGTAATGTTTACTTTTTCTGATGCTTTGTATAAGAATGAAACTCTTCCACCTAGGTTATCCAATGAATTGGTATAACGATCTGTTGTGGTATTGTAAATGTTACCATTACGTTGTGTTCCGGAGAACGATACTCTTGCTGCTAATTTATTGGCAATGATCGGTCCCGTGATGGAAGCCTTTGCCTGTACGTAATTGTAGTTACCATAACTTGCTTCAAATGTAGCACCCGGTTTAAAGCTAGGCTTGCGCGTAGTGATGTTGAAAGCACCCGCAGTCGTATTTTTACCAAACAACGTTCCTTGCGGACCGCGCAATACTTCAATTCTTTCAATGTCAACAAAGTCTAAGGTTGCAGCAGCAGGACGAGCATAGTAAACTCCGTCTACATAGAAACCAACACCCGGATCAATACCGTCGTTTGTCAATCCGTAAGGAGAACCTAAACCACGAATGTTCAAGGCTGTGTTACGAGGGTTAGAAGAATACAACTGAACGGAAGGAATCAATTCTTTCACACGGTTGACGTTGAAAGCACCTGTCTGCTCTACCTGAGCACCACCGATTACTGAAATCGGAATAGGTACATCCTGGGAAGATTCACTGCGGCGACGTGCCGTAACAGTTACTTCGTTGCTATTATCTTTTGACAATACAAGTGCAACTGTAAATGGACCAGCAGTAGAATCTGTCAGTAAAAAGTCCTGAGATTCGTAACCTACAGAACTGATACGAAGTGTAAAAGGGAAAGGACGATACGTATTGATTTTGAATGCTCCAAGATCATCTGTTACAGTACCGGTATTACTACCTACAATTTCAACCACTACTCCAGGTAGTGGAGTATTTGTCTCGGTGTCATTAACAACACCCGTAATATCTCTTGCAGTTTGTGCGAATGCCACGGTCTGCAACAAGGCAAACAAAGTGATGGCAAATAAAGTGTACAGTTTATTCATGTTTGTTTATTAGTTAATCAGTCTAACAATGATTTTGATCTGTGAAGTCTAAGCGACGTAGACGTGCGCCGCTTGAATTCGTTTTTGAGGACGGTTTATTTAGCAGGCGATAGAGCTAAAACATATTGTTTGAAAATTACAATTTTTAAATCCTACGTACTCTATCAAATTAATAGGATTTAAAGGGCTGTTTAAAAGTTTAGTAAAAGGATGAATTAAAAGCATATCAGTGGTGGATGTTTTTGCTACCCTTTAAAAAGTAGACGTTGTAAATTATGTTACTCTATTGATATTTTTAACATGCGTTATCAATCGAGGGACAAACTTATACATATTCTATCGAATTAGTAGTGTTTAAACCGGTATTTTTTCAGAAAAAATAGAAAATAATTTACAATTTACTGATTATCAGATTCCTTAATAAAGGAATGAATCGTTACTTTGCTCATCATTTTACGAGCACCTTCACGAATTTTAATAAACTCACGCTGCATGGCACAACTTTTTTCATCGGTGCAATCTTCACAACGCTCATAAAAATTTATGGAAACACAAGGCAATAAAGCAATGGCGCCGTCAAACAAACGGTACACATCTGCCACTGAAATTTCTTTAGGATTCTTTATCAAAAAATAGCCGCCGCCGCTACCCTGCTTGCTGCCTACCATGCGTGCGTGCTTCAGCTCCAAGAGGATCTGTTCTAAAAACTTTTTTGGAATATTTTCAAGCTTTGCTATATCCGCTGTTTGAAGATGACCCTTATTAAAGTTCTTCGCTAAACGAGTCAACGCTTTCAACGCATACTTGCACTTTTTAGACATCATAATGGTAAATATAATAAAAACCTGAATAATCATAGCCTACTATACCAGTAGTATTTGGATTCTCTACACCAAACAAGCACTGTCCGTCTAACTTCGTCCCCAAATTAGAATACTTCGTAGAATAATACCGAACAAATTCATTCTTTGGGGGTTATATTGATTGTCCTTGTCTTAACTTTGGAGATCAATCTCCCCTTTTATTACCAGCTTATTCTGTTCCGGTGGCTTCCTACTCCATTAAAGATCTTGAAAAACTAACAGGCGTGAAAGCGCACACCATCCGCATATGGGAGCAGCGGTATAACCTCATTTCGCCGCAACGGACAGGTACCAATATTCGCTTTTATACCGACGAAGAAGTCAAACGTCTTTTGAAAGTTTCAGCCTTGTACCATCAGGGAATGAAAATTTCAAAAATCGCTTCGATGAGCGAAAGTGAAATTAATGAGTACATACAAAACATAGAACTTCATACCGGTAATGAACATGTCGCATTGGAAAAACTAACCATTGCGATGATTGACCTGAATGAAGAACAATTTTTATCGGTATTCAACCCCTGCATAGCAGAACGCGGGTTTAAAAATACCATGATCCAATTGATTTACCCTTTCCTTCAAAAGGTAGGAGTGATGTGGCAGGTAGGAGATGTGCATCCGGCTCAGGAACATTTTATTTCCAATCTCATCCGTCAAAAATTAATTTCCGCCATCGATCAATTGTACAAACCCAAAACGGAAACAGACCCCAAAATCATTTTGTTTTTGCCGGAAGGTGAACTACACGAGCTCGGTCTTTTATTTTACTCTTACCTCCTTCAGGAAATGAATTACCACGTCATCTACCTGGGACAATCTGTTCCTTCGCAAGACCTGGCGAAGGTGGCAGAAAAATACCATTGTCAACTTTTTGTAAGCTCCATCATTAATCCTGCAGCCGTCGACTCTTTTTCTCAAACCCTTTCCTTATTGCAGACTACTCTGGGTCCGGGCATAAAGCTTTATGTTGCCGGCTCTCAATTGGATCACCTGGCTTCCCCATCGATCCATAAAATCCCTAATATTCAAGAGTTTATTCAAGCTTTTAACCATTCTGTTTAATATTTTTCGGAACTATTAAGTAATTGGTTTTTAATTATTACCTAGTATATTTATGCTAAAAGCATAAGTATCATGGATATAGTTTCGATTTTAAGTTTAGTAGTATCATTAAAAGGCGTTCCTAACGAAACAATGGAGGCTTTAAAATTGGCTGTTATGAAAATTGTATGTTATGTGATTTTATCCTGTTTACTGTTCTCTGTCTTTGTGGGAGATTACAGGATAATAGATCTTGATTATATATCTATGCTTCATTTTTTAAAAACTACAGAATTCAAATACTCCTTTTACTGTTTCGGTGGTTCGATGCTAGTGATAGAGTTTTTGATTTACCTATTTAAGAAAGTCACAGAGTTACTTGTAAGGATAATTTACTTGATAGTAATAAAGGTTATTTACAAGAAATCAGATAGGCGTTTGTTTTCCTTAAAAAGGCATTGGATTTCATTAATGAATGACAAAAATAGTTCCGGAGAAATGAAATCATTATTAGAAAAACGAATCAAAAGGAATAGGATTGAATTAATCTCTACTCGGTTGAAATATTATAATGAAACAGATGTGACCAGAAACGAGTCAATAAGCTTAGTTTTTTTTATTGTATCGGCAATTGGCTTCAATTATTATGGCTATCCATTTGGTTACGTATTGTGTCTAGGTTTAACCGTGTTCGCTTTTTTGTCGCTTTGTGTTTTTACTTTATTAAAAAAGAACATGCCTCTTTTTATGAGGGGCGCAGTTAAAATGAAGTATAAATTATGAACATCATCGAAATATCTTCAAAATTCCCTGACGAACTGTCCTGTATAGAATATGCAGAACGGTTGCGATTTGGCAATTCAGTAAGATGTGCCTATTGCGACTCTACAAAGCTTTCCAAAAGGAGATCCGATCACAGGCATAAATGCACGACATGCAACCGTAGCACTTCGGTTACGGTTAACACCAATATTCACAACACTAGGCTCCCTTTAAAAACGTGGTTTTATGCGATTTCAATAATAACTGATGCTAAGAAAGGCCTTTCCGCTCTTCAATTACAAAGGAATCTTGATATCAGCTATCCGACTGCTTTCTCAATGTATCACAAACTAAGAGAGCTTATGATGATCGAAAACAAGGAAATAGAGCCATTGGAAGGTATCGTGGAAATGGATGAGACTTACATTGGAGGTAGGCCCAGAAGACAGAGTGATTCATCTTTCAAGCCTATGCAAAGAGAGCATTTGGATGCTCAAATAAAAGAAGCAAACAATAACGGCTTTGACTTTAAGCCAAAGGGAAAGAACAGGGCAAAAACTACCAAAGCTGTTCTATACGGAAGAGCCACAGATAATATTCCTGTTGTTGGGATAGTGCAACGAAATGGCGACGTAGTGGCTCAGGTGATGAATGTCCTCACCTATGAGAATTTAAAAACAATGGTTAAAAAGCATGTTGACGAAGCTAATAGTTTGCTTGTAACCGACAGCTACAGTGGCTACAAGTCAATGAAGAAAATTATTGATCATATCAAGGTTGATCACAATAGATTCTATAGTTACAAGGGAGTTAATAGCAATACGATTGAATCTTTCTGGGCGATTATAGAAAGAGGTATTATGGGTCAATATCACAGCGTGAGTGCTAAAATGCTTCCTAATTACGTTGCAGAGTTCGTTTACAAGTACAATAACCGAAAAGACAACGACGCAATGTTTTATGAAATGCTTGAAAATCTGTTCAAAAGGATTTAGTTTTAAAATACGGTAAAGGATACCATAAATCATTTGCGTAGTCAATTCTGTACAAGGAAACCTGAGAAATTTCACCAACAGAGAATTGAACTGCTCACGGTCATGCGTGGGCTTGGTTCGTTCTGTTGTTAATGGCTCTCTCAGGTGCCACTTGTACAAACGGGCTGAGTACCACGCATTTTTTAACTAACCGCCTTTGGTACTAAAGCGACAAACTTTTAGTACTATGAACAAAATTTTCAAAATCTCATTCCTCTTGCTTGTGGCAGGAGCTTTATTAATTGGTTGTGCTGGCAAAGACGGTGCGCCAGGGCCTACAGGATCAACAGGTGCCACTGGAAATACTGGCGCCACAGGAAACACAGGGGCTTCTAGCCCGAGTGCTGTAAAGTATTCGTATACACTTACTTTCAGCTCTACTGCTACCAGAGTTCTGTACGCTGGAATTCCAGTGATTGGAGCAAATGATCTTGTGATAACCTATGTTAGGTATTCGGCTAACGCAGGGAATCCTACTTACACCCCGTTGCCCTTGGATTTCGGAAATGCCAGGTTGTTTCCAGAGGTAGATGTTTATGGAAACGTGTGGGTGGATTTAGTGAAGTCAGATAACACCGTAGGATTTCCAACCGAAGCCGAAGGAACTTACGCTTTCTATTCTGTTGTAATCAAAGGAACGGCAGGAACTCCTATTGCAAGAAACAGCGGCGTTGATTACAATAATTATGAAGAGGTGAAAGCCTATTACAACTTAAAAGACTAATACATAGAGCCTAGGAAACTAGGCTCTATAAAATACATAAACCAATTACTTGATAGTTCCGATATTTTTTAACAAATGATGAAACAAAATGACTTTAATCATTGACTTTCCGTGTCTTTTATCTCATTTTGTTTAACAATTATAATATTTTGTTAAACAAAATACTCATGACAACACTAGAATACAGTTACCTGCTTCAGCAATACGAACAAAAACTCAAACTCTACGCATTAAAACTGACCACTAATCTGGACGATGCGCAAGATCTGGTACAAGAAACAATGCTGAAAGCATTGAGGTACAGAAGCAAATTTTCAGAAGGCACCAATTTCGGAGCCTGGATGCATACCATTATGAAGAACACCTTCATCAATCAATACAGAAGAAAGCAAAAAAGATTGGTGATGACCGACGCAACGGAAAACCAAATGTACCTGAACAATAGCCGTTATGTTTCTGACTATCCTTCCGATCACTTGACCTTGCACAAAGAAATCAAACAAACCGTAGAGCAACTGGATCATAAATACAAAGAACCTTTTCAACTACATTTCGCCGGCTATAAGTACCAGGAAATTGCGGAGCAGTTGCATCTGCCGGTAGGTACTGTGAAAAGTAGAATCTTCACCGCGAGGAGTTTATTGAGTGCACAATTAAGCGCTTACGTCCTTTAAAAAATTTGCGATCGTTGCCTGAATTGGTGACATTGAGGAATGGAACAAGTAATACTGGTTGACGAATTGGACCAAGAAAAAGGGGTAGAAGAAAAAATGACCGCACACCGCCAGGGCTTGTTGCATAGAGCGTTCTCCGTGTTTGTCTTTAACAATGCCGGACAACTCCTGATCCAACAACGAGCAGCAAGCAAGTACCACTCTCCTTTACTCTGGACCAACACCTGTTGTTCTCATCCCAGACCGGGAGAAGAAACACTGGACGCTGCACACAGAAGATGCAAAGAAGAAATGGGCATTGAACCTGCCTTGCTTCATGCCTTCTCTTTCATCTATAAAGTAGCCTTAGATCAGGGATTGACAGAACATGAATACGATCACGTTTACATCGGTATCAATAATGAAACCCCGTTATTAAATCCGGAAGAAGTAGCCGCCTTTAAATGGGTCGATTTAAAAGAAGTGCAACACGATGTTAAAAAACATCCTTCACACTACACCGTTTGGTTTGCCATTTGCCTTGATCAGGTGATTGAACACTATAAAAAAAATGAACACTGAGATTTCTATTTTCTGGCATCGCCGGGACCTGCGTGTACAAGACAACACCGGTCTGTTCCACGCGTTGCAATCTCCTCAAGCAGTACAACCACTTTTTATATTTGACACCGGCATCCTCGACAAACTCGAAGATAAATCAGACGCCCGCTTAACCTTCATTTATCAATACATCGAACAACTCAAAGCAGTTTATGAAAAACACGGTGGTTCTCTGCTGGTAGAAATAGGTAAACCCTTGGACGTTTTTGAAAAGCTGATCAAAAAATACCGCATCCAATCGGTCTATACCAACAACGATTACGAGCCTTATGCGTTGCAACGCGACCAATCGGTGCATGATCTGTTGAATAAAAATAATATCTCCTTCCATTCTTATAAGGACCATGTCGTATTTGAGAAATACGAAGTCGTAAAAAAAGACGGAACACCCTATACTATTTACACGCCTTACATGCGGGCCTGGAAGGCAAAGTATGCAGAGAAGGAAATTTCTTCTTTCCCTTCAGAGAAATACTTACAGCATTTGTTGAAACAGCATCCGTTGCCGTTGCCTTCCTTAAAAAAGATTGGCTTTACAGAATCTTCTATTGCTTTACCTTCACCGAAAGTTTCCATTGGTCTCATCAAGCAATACGACAAGCAACGAGACTATCCGGCTATTCACGGTACTTCTCATTTAGGTATTCACTTTCGTTTCGGCACCATCAGCATCCGTCAAAAAATGAAACATGCTATGCAACTCAATAGTATATTCGTCAATGAATTAATCTGGCGGGAATTTTACCAGATGATTATTTTTCATTTTCCGCATTCGGCCAAAAACTCTTTCAAAACAAAATACGATACCATCGTCTGGCAAAACGATGAACAACTATTTGACAAGTGGTGCAAAGGTGAAACCGGTTATCCCATTGTAGATGCAGGGATGCGGGAACTCAACGCCACAGGTTTCATGCACAACCGCGTGCGCATGATTGTGGCGAGTTTTCTCAGCAAACATTTGCTCATCGACTGGCGCTGGGGAGAAGCTTATTTTGCAGAAAAATTATTGGACTACGAACTCGCTTCCAACGTTGGCGGCTGGCAATGGGCCGCGGGATGCGGTTGTGATGCTGCTCCCTACTTTCGTGTGTTCAATCCTTTGCTGCAAGCCGAGCGATTCGATCCGAAACAAGTGTATATAAAAAAATGGGTGCCCGAGTTCGGAACACCTCAGTATGCGAAACCCATCGTAGAACATGTCTTCGCGAGAAACCGCGCCATTGCTACTTATAAAAAAGCCTTATCATGAGTGTTTATTCCTTTGAAAAGAAATACGTATTACACTGTACGCTTGAGGAAGCCTGGGCTTTCTTCTGCAGTCCGCAAAATCTGAAACTCATTACTCCGGAAGAAATGGGTTTTGACATCGTAGGCGAAACGCCAAAAAAAATGTATCCGGGTTTATTGATCCAATACATTGTAAAGCCACTGTTCAATATTCCGATGACCTGGGTAACGGAAATCACACACGTACAGGCACCCCATTATTTTGTAGACGAACAACGTGTGGGACCGTACAAGATGTGGCATCACCAGCACCATTTCACAGAAACACCGGATGGCATTATCATGCACGATATTGTGACGTATACCCTTCCTTTTGGACTCTTTGGAGATTTGGTACATCCTCTTGTAAAAAACAAACTGAATCGTATATTTGATTACCGGACAGAAAAAATAGAAAAGCTATTCGGCACTAAAAAATAAGTCTATGAGCATAGATCACAAAAACCAAAACATTGTCTTCTTCGACGGCGTCTGCGGGTTGTGCAACCGTGCCATTGATTTTTTAATGCGCCATGACAAACGCAAGGCATTACTTTTCGCTCCGCTGCAAGGAACGACAGCAGCAGAATTATTACCACCTGGTGAAGCTTCTTCGTTGAGTAGTATGGTTTATTATTCTAGTGGGAAAATCTCTTACAAAACCAGAGCCATCTTAAACTTACTCTGGGACATGGGTGGCTGGTGGACCTTAACTGCATTCTTTCGAATTATTCCTCCGTTTATACGTGACATCTTCTACAACATCATGGCCACGAGCCGCTACAAATGGTTTGGAAAGAAGGAATCTTGCCGGATACCGACGGTGGAAGAGCGGGCGAGGTTTTTAGATTGAGTTTTTATAGCATGTATTTCATTGTTAGGTGTAATCATATAGAAGAAAAAATGGGGTTAGATAGCGTCGAACTTTTAATGACTTTTGAAGAAAAATTCAAGATTAGCATACCTGATAAAGATGCTGAAAAAGTTATTACTGTTGGGGACATGGCAACTTGGTTTTACAATAACTTGAAGATTCATTATCCCGAAAATCAAATCAAAGAAAATATATTCGATAAGATTAAAGTGTCAATTAAAGATCTTAGAATATCAGAACAAATATTTTCAGAACAACGAATGAATGAAATTTTCCCTAAAAGTAATCTTAAAACCATCTGGCTCGATTTTGAAAAGTCGCTCGATTTAAAGCTTCCTGAATTAAACAAAAATGATTTCAAAGAAGATCTAAATAGAGACAGAACAATTTTAGGTTTAAAAATTTTCCAGCCTAAGACTCCGTTTTTAGATAACGATTTTAACAGATTAATTGAATGCGTAGGAGGATTGAATTATGAAAAAATAGTTGATTTTGATAGAATAACTAGTCTTTTTGAAATCACAATAGCAATTATGGGTATAACTCACTACCAATGCATGAATCCAATTGAGGAAATATTTTGGGAAAGTGGTTTTGTTTATGACCTTGGAATTAATTAAAATGAATACACCTAACAGCGTGTTGTAGCCCGTTGGTGCCAGTTTTAACTGGTGCCAACAAAGTTTTTATAGCTGTATAATTGTTAGCTACAACTGAAAACACACCTGTCGCAAGTCTTAGCGAAGCGAGACTTGTGACTTTTAATAAAAACAAGTCTTCAGACTTGCGATCTTGAAAGCGAAGAGGCAATAATTAAGTACACTATTTTTTAAACTACTTTTTAAAATGAGCAAAGCCTGGAAGATTCAAAATCCGGATGGTATCTATTTCATAACATTTGCAGTGGTAGAATGGATTGACGTTTTTAGTTGTAAAATTTACAAGGATGAGTTATTAGATAGTATCAAATATTGCCAGGACAACAAAGGTCTAGAAATATTTGCTTGGTGTATAATGACGAATCATGTCCATCTAATGATAAGAGCCGAAGAAAAATCTCATCTATCCAATACATTAAGAGATTTAAAAAATATACGAGTAGTCGCATTGTGAAAATGGTAGAATCTAATGAACAAGAGAGTCGGAAAAATTGGATGATGTGGTTATTTAAATCTAATGGTGTAAAAAACAGTAATAATAAGCATTATCAATTTTGGCGTCAGGACAATCATCCAGTAGAAATGTTGACTATGGAAATCTTTTATCAGAAAATTAATTATATCCATATGAATCCAGTAGTCGAAGGAATTGTGGATCAACCAGAATTTTATCTGTATAGCAGCGCGAGAGATTATGCAAATGGTTTTGGTTTATTGCGCTTAGCTGATTAACGAACCTTTTGGAAGTCCGGAGACTTCCAAATTCATAAAGAAGTCACAAGTCTCGCTTCGCTAAGACTTGCGACAGGCTAGGAAACACTGTTTAAGCGACGCTAAAGTTTCGCTTGTGTCTAGGCAGATTGCTCATTATCATTTCTTATCTCATTTTCCAGTCAATCTAGCCCATTTTTTTCAGGACATATCTAGGACCAACTCTCCGTTTTTTAGACGTTATAACCTGTTTACATTTGTCCTACCATTTGTCTTATTGATAGGAAACGAATTAAGCGGCAACTTGTGATCGCCATTAATGCCCATTCAACCCATCATGAGAAGGACCTTTATCTACAGTTTATTGCTATGGACTTTATCTATACTCTATAGTGAAAATTTATTTGCTCAAACCGTCTTTACAAGATACAACCAAGCCGGTTACGAATCCTGCCGACCCTTTAAACGGCTGATCGTAACCTCCAACACCAGCATTGCAGGCAGAGCCTGGGACATTAAAAACAGTGGAGGCACATCCGTTTTGTCGGGAACATTAGGAACCAGTCTTACTACCGCACAAAACGATTGGACGGCTAAGCCTTATAGTTATGCCGTGGATTTTTCATCGTTGAATACTGTCGGCAATTATACCTTCGTCATGACGGGAGCAACGACTGTCACTCTCAAAATCAATAACAACCCTTACGAATATTTTCTCGATCGTGCGATCCGCTATTTCAAAGTACACAGAAGCGGAACAAGTGATTGCCTGGATCATGCCATATCCCATACCGGTGACGCCTCTTGCGATGTCTACCACAGAGCCGGAACCAACAACGACGATGCCAACTGGTCTCACGCTGCAGTAGCGGATATTGATATGCAAGGCGGTTGGTACGATGCGGGAGATTACTTAAAGTTTACAGAAACCATTGCTTACTCCTGTTATAATTTATTGCGGGCCTATGAGGTCAATCCTGGTATTTTTCAGAAAAAGAATTACTCCATCACTTCCTATGTGGATATAGTGGACGAAGCGCACTTCGGCTTAGAGTACCTGATGAAAACCATGCCTGCCGGTCGCACCGGAGAATTTGTTATTCAGGTTGGCAGTGCAGACGACCACAACGAAGGCGACAGACTTCCCGAGAACGATGCGTTGAATGGACAGAGACAATGCTACTCCGCTTTGTCCAGAACACAGATGGGGTTGACGGTTGCTGCTTTGGCACTAGGAGCCAACACATTCAATGTCTTAGGCAACACAACCGACGGAACCCGTTATCAAAATCAGGCCATTCTGATCTTCACCCGAGCGGAAGCCGCATTCGTAGCCGATGCCTGGTGGGAAGGTGGCGGAGAAGTTTTTTATGCGGATGCCAGCCACAACGACAACATGGCATTGGCTGCCTATGAGTTATGGAAACTCACTGGCACAGCTGCTTACCTGACCAAAGCCATTAACTATGCCAATGCACAAGGCCCCGGTGGATGGGCTTCATGGGGCGATACTGAAATGTTTAATAACTGGAGACTGTATAGTCAAAACACCACTTGCGCCAATAACTTAACAGCAGACTTGACGGACTTCAAAGCCAACGCAGCAAGAGCAGGGAACATTTGGAGATTGCCTCATGACTTTACCTGGGGGACTTTATATTCGGAGATCTCGGTAGCCAATGCAGCAGCACTCTATTACCTGCAAAACAATCCGGCAGATAATCAATACAACAATATGTATTGGGATGTGATGGATTATACCTTCGGACAAAACAACTGGGGCATGGCCATGATCTGTGAACCGACAGCTACTTTGCCTTTTGCCATCACCACAAGCTATTCTCAGTATTATAAACTACAACCCGCCAAATGGCCGATCGGAGAAATTGTACAAGGACCTTGTGACAAAGAAACACACGACGACCTGGCGTTTGGTTATTCTCCCACCTGGGAAGATCAGTTCAATCCTACGGCCAGCATCGCTTCCGGTGTCTTTTTTCATCGAAACACCGATTATGCCACCATCGAAACAGCCATCGACGGTATTTCAGATGCTATCCTGATGTTTGCACTGGCACAAAAAATGACATCTACTTGCGCTCCTCTACCGGTGCAGTTTCTGGGACTTTCTCTGGAAGAAAAAAACGACGCCGTCAACATCGAATGGGCCACTGCAACCGAAACCAATAACAAGGAATTCTACATCGAACGCTCTTTGGATGGTGAGCAATTTTCTACCATTGGTTCTCAAGCAGGTGCAGGAAACAGTATCGCCTTACATCGTTACGTTTATACCGATCAACAAGTAAAAAAAGGACAAACGTATTACTACAGAATCAAACAAGTGGATATAGACGGACAATATACCTACTCTAAAATTCAAACCATTTCGCTTTCAGAATCCGGAAACATCATAGCCTTTCCCAATCCATTTGAAGAGAGCATTACTATACAGTTTTCCAGGCAAGACATGGGAGCATCCGTTGTACTAACAGATCTTCTGGGACAAGAACTGGTGCAGTATACACTTAACACCGCTTCATTAGAAGTAGGAGCCGAATTACCAAAAGGAATATACCTGATGAATGTTACGAGTAACAAGCGATCTCAGGTATTGAAATTAATTAAAGAATAAATAACGTGTGTTTGCGCTAACCCTTACTTGGATGGTTACCTATTGCATGCTTACCTTAAGCATCACAAATATTACGTCCCGCTGGGACTCACCATCTTTATTGATTTAATGTCTACCGGGATTTTGTCCCTCTGGGACTTTGCAATTCAAGTATATTCATAGAAGTCCCAGAGGGACAAAATCCCGATAGCAAAAAAAATAGCAATAGATCAAGTCCCAGCGGGACGCAATATTTGTAATACCCTCGAAGATCGAATCGCCAATGTTTTCAAAAAATCATTTCAACCTCACTGCCTTCACCACAAAACTTTCACCATTTCCTCCTTTAAAAATAATCAAATAGCGATTACCTCTTTCCACCAACTTGAATTGCTTCTTCACTTGCTCTGGGGTAATGGTCGCATTGCGGGTAAGCACGTGAAAATCTTTTCCCTTTTCAATCAGTGTTGAGATATTACTTTTACTGTAAGGCTTTACGGATTCGACCTGAAAAATTTTGCCGGGGAAATTTTCTTGCAATTGCTCAGACGTATAAAGATGCGTATGTGCCTGAATTTTTTTAACCTGATAATCTACTGCAATTTTTTTAAAAGCACCGGCTTTCAATAAAGCTACATCTGGTTCATATAAATAATTTAGCGGATCACTGAAGGCTGGTGTGGCCGCTTGTTCTTCCGAAGCATAAAAACTGTATTGTCTTTCTTCACTACCTTGCAAGAGCACCGCGTGAATTTGCGGTGCTCCGGTAAATCCTTGTTCCAATTGCAGCAAGACTTCTTTGCATTCGTTACGATCCGACACGACAAAGACTTCTTTGACTTCTCCCAATTCTTTGCACACGGCGGAGATATCTGTCATCGGGGACAACTTGATCAGGACATTTTTTGCTGCTTTCCAAAATTGAGATTTCAAACCGATGATATCCGGTTCCCAATCTTTGTAATCCGATAAACGCTTACCTTCTTTCCTGCGTGAAGGATCGATGTAGATCACATCACTTTGTCCTTTGTAGTCCGCGAGAAATTCTGCGGCAGTAGCGCATACCGCTTGGATATGGTTTGCCTGAAGTGCTTTGAAATTATGCGAAGCGATTTCCAACAACTCCTGTTGAGGTTCCACATAAATCATCTTCTGGCATTGCAAACTAAAAAAATACGTATCAATACCCATACCTCCTGAAAGGTCAATGATGGTATTGGCTTTAATAATAGATGCTTTGAAACGCGCCGTGACTTCCGAAGAAGCTTGTTCCAGTGAAACTGCCGGCGGATAGAGGATGTTTTTATTTTGATAAAGTGTCGGAAATTTTTGCCGGGCCGTTTTAATGCCTTTCAATTGACGCACCAACACACGGGTATCCCAACCTTTATTGGCTAATGCTTTCGATAGCAACAAATTCTCCGGAGCTGCCTCTTCGTTATCCTGAAGAAAGCGGATCGTTTCTGGTTCAAATAACCAATCTGTATTGTTGTGTTGCGTCACTCTATTGAATTATATTCAGCTAAAGTAACAGGACAATTTGACTAAAAAAAATTAGCTCGCATTTCTGATCTCTGATTTCTCATCTCTCTATTACCAGCTGCTCCCTGCGCCGCCACCACCGGAACTTCCTCCGCCCGAACTACTACTGCTGCTTGAACTGGAGCTTGAACCAGAACTTGATCCGCTGCTACTGTCGGAAGAGCGTGTCAATTGAGCAATGGTATATTCTTCAGTACTTACTTTTTTGCAGTACATGCATTGATATGTTTTTTCACCAATACCACTGCTGTTATACGAGGCAGGCACCTTGGTGATATCCGATTGCAGGAAAGAGGCTTTCGTTCCGCAATAAGAACAAGCTTTGTATTTAGAAAATTTGGAGTTGTAGCCTAATGCATCATGCGAATGGCAGGTGGGACAAAGCCACACATCATAATCTACTGACTTGATGGACTCTTCCAGTATTTGACTTTTTTGAAGGTACTCATCGTCTTTCTTTTCATCCAATAAAATCATAGCTGTACCACATTGTCCGCAAGGACGTTCGTGACGACGGATGGCTTTTAACTTTTTATTGTTCTGCGCATCTGTAAACAAAAAAGGAATCGGAAAGAACACCGCGGCCAAGCCCCAGTTGTCAAAGTAGCGGTTGAATTGATTGTACTGATTGAAATAATCACCTTCCTTATAACTGGCGGCATACGCTTTTTTACACCTTGATTTCTTATCTACCAGTGTCAATAAAATCATGGCATAGGCACCGCCAACCAACGTGGCGACATAATAGGAGCCCCGGTAAAAATAGATCATGCCTGCGTAGAATACCAGAGGCACAAAGAAATACAGCAACAGCCAACGCCAACGAGGAATCGTCAGGGAAACATTTCTCTTCTTGGCTTCGCTTAGTTTTGTATAATCTTCTGTAAACGCACCTTTAGATTGTTTGACAAAATAAAACACACTCATGAACAACAAGTAAGGTACAGCCATGATCCAGGCGATGACTCTGCCGGAAGCCTGTGGATCTTTCCTTGCAACGTCCTGCGTAGTCATGGTTGTGGTATTGTCAGGATTATTTAAGATTTTAATTACCGCTGTTACTCCGTCCGACAAACCCTGATCATAATCACCTTCTTTAAAGCGAGGAATCATATACTCGAGTTGAATGCGCTTGCAAGTCGCGTCCGGCAAGACTCCCTCCAGACCATAACCTGTTTCAAACTCTACCCGGTGGGGGTTCATGACGAGTAAAATGAGTAAGCCATTATCTTTATCTTTTTGCCCTACCCTGAAACGACTGAACAATCTATTGGCAAAGTCTTTTGGAGAAGCCGATCCTATAGATCCCAATACTACCACAGCGACCTGATCGGTGGTGATTCCTTCTAATAAATAGAGTTGTTGATTCATGCGTTGAACCGTTTCCTCTTTCAGTAAATGATCCGGATCACTGATATAACTCTTATTGTATAACCTGAGTTTAGGCACAGTTTCCACCGTATAAACCTTGCCTGCCCAAGCAACAGTATGAATGCACAATAGAAGAATGACAAAAATCTGTTTCATAAGATTATAAAAATCTGTAGTATTAGTACGAATAACAAAACCAGATGTTGTGCCGTAATCGTAGATATAGGACAGTATCGTTTACATAATACAAAAAAACTTTGTTTTAATACCTTGCCGCTTTATTTTTGATCAAGCGAAAACCATTTATAACATGCATATCACGGATATTTTTCTGACCAAACGGTCAAAAGAGGAGAACCAGGCTGAGAAAATAAAGGACTATAGAAATATTGTCATCCTTCAGACAGCGATCATTTCCTCTGCTTTGTTGTTGCGGGAAATTTTCGATATGGCCGGCGTAAACCCCCATTTATCCAGTGTCATCAGAGACGTATTGTTCTTATTGTTCGGAGGATTGTACGTATTGATTCTTTGGGATCTGTTGAGAAATTTTACGAAGAAAACAGCGCTGGTTACTATACTATTCCTGGTCATTATGGGAAGTTACGTGTTGGCACTTTTTACGGTGAACCCCCTGTATGAATTCTTTCATACCGAAGCAGAAAAACGCCCTTACTTATTCATCATACACCTGGTACTTTTTTCTACTGAAGCCATTGTGATCTACCATGCTATTTTTGACATTTTCGCCGGAAGACGTTTATCAGAAGAAAAGCTATGGGGATCGGCTTGTATCTTTCTAATGATTGGTATTTGTTTCGGAAGCTTATACGATCTCATCAACATCATTCATCCCGGCAGCATGGGCGTTCCTTTACCCTTGGGACTGGAGAGTTACACCGCTTGTATTGCATTTAGCATGACCATCATCGGAGGACATGAAGCCTATCCAAATGCCATTCCCCTGATTTTAAATTTGAGCATCGTAGAAGCTGTTTGGGCTAATTTATTTGTTGTGCTTTTAGTTGGCCGTTTATTAGGCCAGCCTGATGGAGGAGACGAAAAAAAAGCAACTGAGGAATAATTCCCGATGCATTCTTTTACACTCTGGGGATTTTACACCTCAGTGTTTATGATTTGTGAATAATTTCGTGTGGTAAATTACCTTTTTTTAACATGAGTTCACTTTATTGCATTCGTCTTATACTTAAGAGATTAATCACTGATTTAATCGTAGATAGACTTAAATGAGTCCAGATGGCATGATTTTTCAGATATACCTGAAAAAATTTATACTGTTTTAGCTCGATGCATACGTTAATCATAAGTGAAGCGTCTTTTAAAGACACAAGATTATCCAATCACTTAACGCAAGATCAATTGATCACAAAACTCAGAAACCTGGCCGGCAACGCTTATCAAGTGATGCTAAAAACGCGCTTCGTAGCGGATGCTATGAAACGTCCGTTTAAAAACGCAGACTACTATTCAAGTGCTATCATGGAGTCCTTGAATGTATATGTGAGTCAGCTCCAGAAACTAGGAGACATTAAAGCTTCTGTTTCTGCTATCGCAAAACCTTACGTGGTACATGAAACCAAAACGGATTGGAAGCAACCGATCCAAGAATTGATCGCCTTGCACACCGAGATTAAAAATCAAATCCTTACCATCTTTGTACATTACAAAGAAGCTGACTTCCCTGAAACGTTTAACTTCCTGAGACAACAACTTTTCTTACACGAAGAGCAATTGTGGGATTTTAAAAAACAGTTGGAGAATTAGAATAACTTTAGTTACGAATAGAACCGGAGTAAGATGATTTCTTGCTTCGGTTTTTTTATGCTCTTTGAGCGAAGTCGTCAGTATTTTTATCTTTAAGGTATGGTGTGGTAGGCGTCCAGGAAAAGAGCGAACTTTGGAGAACATTATTAAGAATTAAAAACGTGTCTTGTACAGAACCACAATGTTCTCCAAAGTTGCTTTTGGTGGCACCTTTTTCTTTTGTTACTTTTCTTTTGGGTGAGCAAAAGAAAGGTAAAAGGATGGTATGAAAAGTTAAGAGTGAAGAAACAGAGCGGAGAAACAGTATTTAAAACGGATAACCTATGGCAATATTCAACATCAAATTATCCCTCCTCCAATCTCTCTTTCCAATGTAAATATCATCCAATACCCAACGGTCTCCTTCCGGCAACCAGGGCTTTCTTACCGGTGTTGCCAAATCCAATCGGATAATAAAAAAACTCAGGTCGGCACGCAATCCAAATCCAATGCCTGCCGCTAATTCTTTGGGTACATTTTCAAAGTTAAATTGTGCATTAGGTATCGTATGATCTGTCGGGTACAACCAAGTGTTTCCAATGTCGGCAAAGAAAGCTCCTTTGATGACACTCACTATAGGAAACCGATACTCTGCACTCCATTCTAATTTAATGTCACCACCTTGCTGGAAGAAGAAGGCATTTTGCAAACTATCCGGCAGGTGATAGGTACCCGGTCCCAATGAGTTGACAGGAAAGGCACGAATACTGCTGGCACCTCCCGAAAAATAACTTTTGATGAATGGCAATGCTTCTGAATTGCCATAAGGAATACCAACTCCTACAATCATGTGTGCGGCAAACTGCGTCTTCTTCGTTAATTTTAAATAATTACGAATATCAATTCCAACTTTGCCATACTGCGAATACGCAATTCCCAAAAAAGTTTGCGTACCGGTTTCACTTCTCGGCTCACCTGTGAGATCACTCAATAAAGCCACCGTGTTTCCTGCTATATCAGCAGTGAAGTTAATGTAAAATTGACTTTTCTTATCCGGATATACTTGTTCATTGTAGGTATAAGAATACGTGATGCCTGCAACCAATTGGTCTTCATACTTGCGTTGTAAGCCTTGATTGCTTTCTAAGAATGTCCTAAAGTAATCGCTTACATTCCGGATCTGAAAAAAATTAATGTTCATCGGCATCAACTCATGTGTCTTGGCTAAACTTTCTTTCCAGCTGTATCCAAAACCAAAACGCAAGGAGGTCAAATCAAAATAATTGACTCTTCTCGTAAAATTATAATCCGCTGTGAAAATCGTTTGTGGTGTAAATAAACTAGATGCTCCAACACGAAACGGTAAAATAAAATGGGGAACAGTCAATTTTACAGAAGGCCCTATTTCGTAAGTATACAAACCCTTGAACTCTCCGTTAAACTGCGTTTCCACGGATCCATGCAAATTGATGGTTAAGTGTTCAGCCCCTTTAAACACATTGCGGTTAAGAAAACTGAGGATGACACCAGGTCCTGAAAAGTTGTTGGACTTTGTAACAAGATCTAATTCCGCGCTCAACGACTTTCTCTTGAGCGGAGACAGGTACATAAAGGCATACAATTTAGCAGAATCTGTTTCTTCAATTTGTGCGTCCACATATTTAAACAGATCCATGCCCATCAATCGATTGACGGAAAGCTGCTGGTTCTCTCTGGAATAGTACTCGTCCTTTTTCAAGTACACGTAGCGCACAACAGACGAGGCCCTCAAATCATTGCCCAGACTCAGCGTTACACCTTCCAAATGCACGGTGTCAGATAAATCAATTTCGTTTCTTCTCGAACTGATGCTGTCTATGAACACAAACACTTCCTTCATTCTGTAACGAATCATTGCCTTTTCCGGAATGTTCGGTTTGAGTTTCAACTTGACATTGATCGTCGCATCGCTGCCTGTAGTGTCAGCCTCAAAAGAAAAATAGTCGGCATTGAAATGGTAGTAACCATTATCTTTTAACGCTTTATCAAGTCTAGAACGTTCTGATTTCAGGCGTTCCAAATTGTAGCGTTTATCTTTTTTAATCAACGTTTCATCGGCAGACTCTACAATGATTTTATTCATTGCGGTATCCGGAACGATCATTTTATATTGATTAATTCGATAAGATCTTCCGGTATTGACTGTATAAATGACTTTAACTTTCTTCCTTTTCTCATCAGCAACCACACGGTATGTAACTCTGGGATCAAAAAAACCGCGGTTATACAAATCCGATTGCAAGACTTCTACAGAAAACGGAGGATTTACTTTGGAGTATAGCACCGGCGCCTCACCCAGCTTGCGGCGCAATTTATACTTCATGCCCTTCTCTTTTTTAGGAGTGCCAAGAAAATTATAAATACCTAATTTAAGTGGAACTCCTAGTATTTTTCTATTCGGCCGGGGCTTGATATCCTTTTCCAGATTAGCACGAAGTTTTCTTAAATAACTTTTGCTTTCGTCCGATTGAAATTCTATCTCCGCACCAATATACAATTGATCTCCTTCAGGTACATACTTGGTGGTTTTGCAACTGAACACGAACAAGGCAAGGGCTACTATATAAAAATGATTAACTGCTTTCATTAGTCCTCCACCACGTCCTTTTTCTGTTCACCACCCGACTGTTTCTTTTTTCGCTTTCTACTATGAAACAAATCACGCGTACGATTATAATCTCTTGTATATACAACTCCAACGCCTGTCTGAACGATAATGCCATTCGTCACACCATCCAATTGATTCACACGAAATCCTTTCAGTTTATAGCGACTGCTTTGTGTGAACTTATACTCTACTACTACATCACCGGTAATGTTCTGTGCGTTATTTGTGGCCGTAGGATCGGTCGTATTTTGCTGTCCTTCCAACATGACATTACCCCCTACCTGTACACTCAAACGGTCATCGAACAATGTTTTCTTAACCCCTACCTGCAATTGTGTGTTACCTTGTCTTTGATTGGTCGTTACATCGTTTTGATTGTAAGAAACCAAATCCACATCTACCTCTACTCCTTTGATGTATTGTGCAGAAAGCTTATTCAACTGATCGCTCATTAAACGACTCACACTGCTGCGGGCAAAGTCGGAAGCATCGGAACCGGTGGATCCGTTGGAAGAAGCCATGAAGCTATTGAATACCAACAAAGAAAACACTTGTTTGTTCAACTCTCCTTCATCGGCATTGATGGCATTTAGCTTTCCATACACCGCTCCGCCACCTGCGCCTTTTTGACTTTCCGGCATATCCAGTTTGAAACTGATCTGTGGTTGTAATAAATCACCTTTCATCATCAGGTAAATGTAGAATGGCAAAGGCTGTGAGTAAGCAGCCGATTCAGTAGGTGTCAAACCAGAGCCTATACTCATCAGTGAAGTAGGTTTGGCTCTGGTATCATAGCGTGCGGTTACATCTACTTTCGCATCTAAAATATCACCATACCAATCAATCCTACTGCCTTTCACTATTTTAAAATCCTTCGCTACAAATCCTTCCAATGTCGCTTTATAACTTCCGTCAGAAATGACATAACTTCCTGACAAACCCATGTCTCCATTGGGATCCAGCGAGAAGATTAAATCTGCTTTTCCTTTTACTTGCAAAGAGTCTCCGGAAAAAGGATCCACTAATAACGTGAAGGATGTATTTCTGTCTACCGCAATCTTTGCTTTCAGAGAAATTCCTTTGATCTTATCTGCACCCGCAATGCCTTGTTGACGGAGCATGATTTCATCGAAGTAGTTGGAGTCTTTTACAAAAACAACAATTCCTTCTCCTCTATCTGTACTGACTTGTGACTCAGGAACGGCAAAGGAGAAATGACTTCCCTTTTCTATTTTTAAGTCTGCAGTAATGATGGGCAATTGAGGTGTTCCTTTGACATTGATCTTACTGTCCAGGTATATTCTCCCGTAGTATAATTTATTATTCACTTCTGTTGTATTCAACACCATGAAATCATTAGTCGTTATTTTCAAATCAAAGGTCGGATCGGTAAATGATTTCAATAGTACAGCACCATTGATCGTAGCTGTGTTGCCTTGTGAATCTTTGATGTCGAACGAATTGAAATAAGCACCGCCTGGTTTCAGTGTGAGGGTCTCATCTTCCATCGTCACGTACTCATTCAAATACGTAATTTTCGTTCCTACCTTTACAAACTCCAATTTGCCATTCATTACCGGTTCCTTTAAAGACCCCGTCAACTTGATATTGCCTTTTACAACGCCTCTGCTATCTGAAATCTGTCCCGCACTGAAAGATTCCACAGAAGACAATCGTAGTGAATCAATATCAACGGAAAAATTTAAAGTGTTCGTTTCCTTCGCCGCATAATAACCAGCAATAGATACGCTGTTGTTTCTTCCGGTCAGCAAGGCTTTCATACTGTAACGGTCTTCTGTCAGGTTATCTGCCTGCAAATTCAGGTTACCGATCTTCGATTGTTTGTAAGCCAGGTTTGTCAATTTCAGATCCGATGTAAAAGCAGCCTTGTTAAACAAATCTTTCAACCGGATATCACCATCTAAAATACCTTGTACCAGCGAATCATCTTGTTCAGCCACCTGTGCGATGGTATGCAAGTCAAATTGTTTGAAACGAATAGCTAAATGCGTCGTATCGGATTGCGCGCTGATGGATTGCGTTTGATAACTCCAATGCATTTGATCCACATACAAATGCTTCTTTCCAAACTCGATATAATTTTTCGGATTCACTTCCCATGCATTTCCTTGCAAGGTTAATCCGTCTTTTAAAATACGGAAGCGATAATATAAATCGTTATGCTTGGCTAATTGAGAATGCAATACCAGCTTCTCCATTTTGTCCGTATCCTTTATCTTCAGATCAATGGAAGCCGTATCGTGTGCAATACTTCCGGACAAGCTGGTTTGCTGAATAGCAATATCTTTACTCTTAAATAATTCCCATCCGGTATTGTAATCCAATTTTTTAGCGTCTGAGTTCAACGTCAAGTTGAATTGTTGTACCGACAGTTCATCGTACTCCAATTGAGGCAAATTTACATTGAGCCATAAATGGGAAGAATCACTATTAAATCCACCCATCACATGAATACTTTCATAAGCGGTTAGCTTAGGAAAAATGACTTCACGCAGTATTGGAGAATCGTTAACTTGTATTGCAAAATTAAATTTTTGCGGTTCTGTTTTTTGATTGTCTTCATTCGGCATAAAATCAAAATAACGATCCAGTTGGTTTTCTATAGCAGGCACAACAGACAACAAATCCAGATTGCCTTTAAAGCTTGCGGCAATCATGGAACTATTTAGTGTAGCTTCCGAATTATCTCCTTCATTAAGTGAAGCAAAAACCAACGAGTCGATTCTATATTCCTTGGTATCCTTAATCAATAAAATATTACGCACAGCCAGATGACCGTTTAATGTTTTCGAAGAGTTGCCTTTGAACAATACTTCTCCATTGGCACTCATTTGTATTTTATCCTTGGTCAAACCTAATCCACCAAAGTCAACGCCTTTCAGATTCAATTGTATATTGTAGGATTCGTGCTCTTTGTTGAGATTTACTTTTCCTGCCAACTCAGCATGAAGATTAGAATCACGAACAGCCGCTTGCATATTGACATAACCGGTGTCCAGAAACCCTTTCATGGTAATGTTTCGATAGCCATACTTGTTCAATTCCATTTTGCTCACATCCGCTTCTACTTTCGCATGAATAGTTTCGAATTGTTTACCTGCTCCATTGACATTAAAAATGCCAGACAATTTTCCAACTGCTGTTTGTTTCAATAAATAACCCAATTGAAATTCGCTTGTCTTCAATGCCATGTCATAACTCAATGAATCGTTTTGCAGATTCTTAAACAGCGCATCAACGGTGAATTGTCCGAAAGAGGTATTGGCATTTAGTTGAGTTTTGAAATCGTTTAATGTTCCTTTATAATTTCCAACAATCAATACGGAATCAGGAATTTCTATCGCTGATGGCAATAGAGAATCCGGGACCAAGGCGAAAATATCTTTTCTTCCCGACTGAATTTTATCAATCTCTAAATCCATGAAAAGCGTTTCGGGATTTGTAACATGCTTTACAGTTCCATTCACACTGACCATTGTGCGTGTAGCAGCAGCTACTGTCAATTGTCGCAAAGCCAAACTTTCTGTATTACCTTTTGCTTTCAGTGTGAAGTGAATGATTTCGCTCGCATTCTTACTTAAAATATCTTGTTGGCGAAGATCCGGCTGAATCAACAATAAATCTTCAATCGCTAGATGGTTATCGACCATGTTGCAATTGATCTGTAAGGTATTGCGCCATTGACCGAGGCTGGCGTATTGAAGGTGCACTTGCTGTCCGATAGTGGAATAATTGGTTTTCAAAAACAAATCCTTCAACTCCATCTGATGTTCGTCCATTACAAATTCAGTCTTCAACGCACGAATACCCAATCCACATCGCTCTTGAGCTTCCAGTCTTTCAATCGTCCCTTTCACTATTGGGCCATTGTAGAGCGCCTCTTTTATTTCCGCACCGATACCTTTTATATACAAATGATTCCAGTCTGCGCCATGCGCAATAGCCGGCACATTGGTAAAGTCGAGTTTGAAGGTGTTATTATCCATCTCGGCTTCATCCAAATAAATATTCCACTCTTTTGTTGGAGTGACAACCACTTCAACTGCTGTAACTTCCGGAGTTGATGCATCCCTCTCCAGCTGAATAAAAGACGTGCTGTTATTTAATACAAGACCACTGCCTTTGATCGTTTGCGTGATCAGACTCATGCTGGATTCACCCAAATTAAAACTTCCCACCTTCGCATAAATGCTCATGCAGGACGATTGATCTTCGTATTGAAAAAGAGATTGCTCAATGTTTACAGATTCTACCGAAACCTTATCCCAACCCGATTCTTCCGATGTCGTTGTATCAGTAGATTGTCTAGTCTGTTCAATGGTCGTTGTTGCTCCCAACAATCTAACATCACCTGCACTCACTGATTGAGCCGCTAAATCTAATTTATTCAGTTCTATATCTGCTTCTTTCACGGAAGAATGAAGAAACATTCCACTGTAGGCATCGTCCATATCAAAACGGCAATTGCGCAGGGATACATTGTCTGCTTTAATTGTCCAGTCTGTTGTCGTTGTATCAGTAACTACAGTTTCTTTTTTTCTGCTGCTAAACGCATCGATTAAAAACTGAAAATTAAAAGTGGAATCATTCGCTGTTCTGCTTAATCTGCCATAAGCCTTATTTAAACTTAATTGTTGAACAGATACGGTATGGTTTAACAAAGCCAACATGCTGATGTCAACTTTTATTTCAGCAACCGCTATTAATGTGTCTTTGTTTTTATCGTCTAAAAAAATGCCTTGCAGCACGATTGATTTTGGAAACTCTAAATCGATATAAGCCAGTTCAACACGTGTATGTGTTTTTTTACTGACATAGGAGGTTGCTTTGTTCACTAAAAAATTCTGGACGGCTGGAACCTTTAATACTCCCCAAAGCAAAACAAAAAGCGCAACAAACGTTATCGCCAATCCAATGATGATTTTGGCGGTAATTCGTATTACTTTATTTTTTTTGCTGGTCATGTACGAGAGAACAAAGTACCGTCTTTCGAATCGATGAGCTTTCGCTCTATTCTAAAGGACATTGGCTAGGTAAATATACTATATTTCCGTGCCACAAAAAGTTATTTCCATTTGATGGAACAGCCTATTGCTTTGGTCTCCTTAACTGTTACTTCCTGGCCTTTGCCTAAAGCGGCTATGGCTTCTTCGACATAGTGTTTTTTTACCGCAGATTCATCCGCATAATTATCATCAATAGCTCCTACATATTTAATGACGTTTTTGCCTTGTTCTTTATGAATCAAATAAACATGAGGTGTTTTAGTTGCACCAAAAATACGAGCCACTTCTTGTGATTCGTCGTGAAGGTATACAAAAGGATATTTCTTATGCGAAGCTCTTTTCTTCATGCCTTCAAAGTTATCTTCCGGATAAGCCACACCATCGTTTGAATTGATGGCAATAACCGGATAGGTAGAAGCATACTTCTCCTGCAATTGAATAATGCGTTCTTCGTAGGCTTTAGCGTATGGACAGTGATTGCAAGTGAAGACAATAATAAATCCCTGTGCCTTCGGATAGTCCTGAAGACTTACCATTTTCCCATCTACATTTGGAAGGTGAATGTCTTTGATTTCATCTTCCAGCTTATAAGCATAAATAATAAAAGCAGCATTGATAGAAACCAACACCAGCATAATGAAAATTGCTACGCGTGTCATATTCGTTTAAGGCTTATGAATGTCATGTATGATTTTTACTAACTCCGCATAGGTCAAACTTTTTTCGTACAGGCGACGATGATTGTTTTGATCTATGATTACTGTAGCAGGAATAGCGCCTGACCAGGAAGGTTCTACTTTATTGATCCAGGTGTTTTGATCTGACTCGTTCAATAAAAAAACTTTCGCCGTAATCCTGTTTTTTTCTAATAACGGATTGACTTTAGTTTCTTCTATTGATTCTTTATCTAAGTTGACTAGAATTACTTCTACCTGGTTACCAAAGCTGCGGTGCAATTGCTCGAAATGAGGCAATTCTTCCACACACGTTTTGCAACCCGTAATCCAGAAATTAACAACCTTGATTTTCCCGTTTTTGTTTGCCAATGCTTTTTCTAAGCCTTCCCATTTTACTACTTCAACAGTAGCTGTTTGTGTCATAAAAAAGGGAACAAGCAATAATACCAGTAAGCTTTTCATATGAGTCCGTGAATGGTGATGCCTGTATATACGGCAAACCATGGACCAGGTATTGCCGTTAAATTTTGAAGGTTTTTCCAAAAAAATACGGGGAATTGTACCCCCAATCGGAGAATTTGGGTAAGGCTTTGGGCAAGCGCATGCTTGAATTAGAAATACACTGTAAAAAATGAGTGATTTTGTGAAAAAGGCATTTGAATCGATACCTACCTTGACTTCTGTTTTTTTTCAAATTCTTACTTTAAAAGCTAATTTCAGCCTTTCTATTTCTTCAATTCAAACAATTCCGCCAACAATTCATACGATCTTAAGCGATCAGCAAAATCATAGGTAATGGTTGCTATGACAATTTCATCCACACCGTATTCAACAGCGAGTGACGTTAATTTTTCTTTTACTACTTCTGGTGTTCCTACCACCATGCGTTGACGGTTGTATCCAATCAATTGCTGTTCTGATTCACTATACACCGTAGAACGAATATCTTCATAAGAAGGGAATCCATTGCTGATGCCTTTACCAATGTTTACCAATTGCCAATCCATTACCGCTTGCGTTTGCTTGACTTTCACTTCATCTTCTGAACAGAATACGAAAATACCTACACTCGCCTGAGGTTCTTTTAATTGTTCCGAAGGTGTAAAGCGTGCCTTGTAAGCCCTTATCAATTGAGGGCCTCCGACAGGATTAATAAAATGCGCAAAAGAAACGCCCATACCGAAATGCGCTGCGATGACTCCGCTTTCACCACTGGAAGTTAGCATCCACAAATCAGGAGCGGTATCCGTTACAGGAATCGCTCGTACATTTTGATGTGATGCGCCGGGTGAATGTGTATCGTGTAAATAATCTTGCAAGTCGATCAGCTGTTGCAATAAATCTTCTTCTTTAAAACGGTTGGAAGGATTTAAAATGGAAGAAGTTATGCGATCTCCTCCAGGCGCGCGGCCTATGCCCAAATCAATACGCCCCGGAAATAACGCTTCCAACATCCTGAAATTTTCCGCTACTTTCAACGCGCTGTGATTAGGAAGCATGACACCTCCTGAGCCTACGCGTATGTGTTCCGTTTCTCCCGCCAAGTGAGCGATCAGCACTTCAGGTGTAGAACCGGCGAGACTTGTGGTGTTATGATGTTCCGAAACCCAATAGCGCGTGTATCCCATACGATCTGCTAATTTTGCTAACAGAACAGATTCTTTTAACGCTTGCACCGCTGTTCCTCCTTTACGAATAGGAGATTGGTCTAAGACACTGAGTTTTATTTTATATGACATGGAAATGGACGAAAAGAATGACCGCAAGACGAGCGTCTCACAGCTACTTAATGCTTTTCCGCGTCATATAGTTCCAGTATAAAAAATGATTTGGTTCTCTCAAATCTAACTACTTAATAATCATAAATGTGTTCGATGACCAAGCCTTCTTTCTGCAAGTAGCGAACCGACTCATCCAAGTGAATAACGGGTACCTTCAAGCCCGATCTATTGTAACCGGGTAAAGTCAATACCGGTCTTTTGATGACGACTTCACCGGAAGAAAAAGTATAGGGCTTGTTATCGGGTGCCACGTAGCTTAATAAAATCGTATCGTTTCCTGCTACTTGCAGATAAGGAATGGTTTGATCAAACAACGCGATGGACTCATCGCGAAACTGTTCGTATCGAGGCAAGGTGATGATTTGTGTGGAATCTGAAAGTGTTTTTACAAAACTAATTTTAGGATGTTCTTTCAGTATGCTGTCATTAATGCCTTTTGTTCTTACGAACATTTCCGATTCTGCATCTCCGTAAACTTCTTTCGTGCCCAACTTGATTAAATAAGCGTACAATGCTTTCACTGCATACTCATTACTTAAAATAATTTTACGCTCGCATTTTCTAACCATTCCTTTTCCAAATAAATCAGTACCCGTCCACAAGTCCCATAAGGCCTGACCAAAAGGAAATTCATACCAGGGATCGATACGAATGAAAGCCACATAATCACGTGCAATTTTAGCGGCATATTCATCTTCTTCCGTGCGTTCACCCCAGGAAAACAATTCCGAAATACGGCCTATGGTTTTTTCATACATCCCTTTGACCAAATTTTCTAAACTATAACTGCTGCCAATCACCCATAACATCAAATGATAGCCTTGATTGAATGCATATTGTTTTTCCGTTAAGTGACAGACGTCACTGTAATAGTCCCAGAACTGTTTAGATGCTCCATAATAAGGGAACTTGCTTGGTTTTTCTTTGCTGATAAACTGCGCGTATTCATCAGGACTATAAACCAAATACCATTCCGGCAAGGTCAGATAAGTTTGTCCTTCATCGCGTTTCCATCCTTTGATTTGTGACAACTCAGCGGCTATGCCTGTTTCCGGCAAGCGTGTAAAACACATCAACGTATTAAGTGAAGGATCGTGTGCCTGCAACAGACGTTGGTCTCCTCCTTTAAATCCTCTGGCTTGCAAATACTGTTGCAAAGAATCAGAGGCAGTAAAATTTCTGATTTCACCACTAGTGTATTGCCAGGTTTCTTCCAAACCGCAATAGAACACGTCGTGAATCAGTGAAACAAAATTACCAAATGTTTTATTGGTCACGTTATGATCGCGAATGACCAGCTTACCATCAGGACGTAACACACGGTATAACGATTTGACATAAGCATCCATTTTATTCAAAGGACAATGGTGCAAACCAATGTAAATGGTAATCAAGTCTAAACTGGTATCAGGGATACTGGCTGTTGAAATCGGATCGTAATTGTTCAGATCAAAGAAGGTACCGATCTTAGACAGCTGGCCTCTTTCCATAATATCTTGCGGGCCGTAAGAAGGGTGCTCGTAGTAACTCAGGTAAACCGGTCCTTCCATAGCTACGCGGTCTTCTATGACATTGACATAACGACCCGTTGTACCGATTTCTAAGTAGCCGTTGATCGGTTTCTCTTTTCCAATCAAGGCAATCGTTTGATCAGCAATTTCATTTTTTTGTTTGCTCAACGCCGGCAAGGCATAGCGAAATGCCCATAAAGCGGGCTTGATGTCTGGTAAACCTTTTTGAATGTTCTCATAAATTTCTTTATCCGTAGCATACTTCATCGCATGGGCTTTGATGAGTTCAAGGTATTTTCCTGTTGGATACAAGCCATAGACATTCTGCAAAAACAGAAACATGCTGTCGTTTTTACCTACAGACGTCAATAACAATTTGAAGCGGGAAGTCGAAGTATCCTTTTCTGCTTTGGTTAAGGTGTCCGGTTTGTGGTAAGCATCCCATAATTTATTTCTGAACTTATGCTGCGGATCTACCTTTCTCTTTAACGCAAAAAACAAATCTGCATTGGGATAACATTTTCGAAACTGTTCATCCGTGGCGTGAATTTGATACGGCAAATAATACGCGCCGCCTAAAGAAGCTGCTAATTCTATTAATTCACGTGTCCATACAGCCACGGTTTGTTTATCTGCCTCACTGGTTCCCTGTTTATAATAGACAACGAAGGCAAACACTTCCGTTTTCGCCCAGGCCATTAATGATCCCGGATCTTTGTGTGCATGACGGATAGACACATTGATGATGTTGGGTTTGTGTCGTTGAAAAATCTCTCGCATGCCGGGAGTAAATTGATTGATTTTATCCACCGGTACGAAGTACTCCTGTAAAACATATGTAGAGGTTGCACGGGAAGAAGGTTCTAATTCTTTGACATTATAACTGGCTTCGTAATTTCTCCATTCCACTTCGCCGTCGCTATTGAAAACAGGATCTAAGATATTTTTCCTGATCCATCCACCACAAGGTGTTTCGGAAACAATCCACATCGCAAATTTCTCCAGTCTGTAATTTTTATCCTTAGGACGAAGGCGGTCTTCAATCGTCAAGGCTTTATTGGTCTTTACATAAGACACCGATGTGATCTCATTGTAAGTGCCGGGATAAATGTCTGCGTTGTGGAATACTATGCTGGTGTCTTGGCGGATGTTCTTAAAGAAAAACGATTGATACTCATCGATAGACATTTTCTTGGTGATACGTTCTACTTTTACATTGTCATCCAATGAAAGTGTAGCTTCCACGATGACACCCAAAGCGCCGTAACCTCCGATGGCTCCGTAAAACAATTCGCTATTTTCTGTGGGCGAAGCGGTGATGATTTGTCCATCGGCCAATACCAGCTTGATAGATTTAACTGTATAAATAACAGGACCCAAGCCCAGGTAACGGCCGTGTACATTCACACTCAGGGAACCACCGACCGTAAAATTGGAATAAGTTTGCATCACCTTCAGTGACAAATTATACGGATCGATATAATCCTGAATTTGTCTCCAGGTAATACCCGGTTCCACGGTGATCTCTTTTTTCTCTTTAGAAAAAGAAATCACCTGATTGAATTGGCGTAAATCCAATTGCAACGCCTGATGAGAAGCTGTTTGTCCTCCCATGCTGTAACGTCCTCCGCCAATCGAAATAGGGCCGTTGTGCTGCTTGACCAATGTCGCTATTTCTTGTACACTTTTAGGTCGTTTAATTTCAGCTACCTCAATAGGATTTAATTGGGTCACATCATTAACAATCTTAGGATCATCGATTGGTTTGTCCTCCGGGCTGGTTACCACAAAAAACAAAATGATAAGTCCAAACAAACAGAGTAGCAGAAAGTACAAAGCCCACTTGAATAGCTTTTTAATCCAGTGAAATAATTTCATGTGATTCAGTTTAAAAATCGTATTTGTTTTTCCCGATTGTTCCTTTTTTTAATAGCGCCCATACACCAACCAGAATATTGACGATAGGAACCAATACCAGCAGAACCCACCAGCCACTGAGATTGAGGTCGTGCAGGCGTTTAATGGTTTGAATAATGAATAGGATATATAAAATTAAAATCGCCCAAGTGAATACTTGCTTGTCTCCCAAGGCACCAATGAGTAATGCCAGGAACAAGAGCTGAATGCAATACGCCAGATATTTTATCCTTCCTAATCTTCCATTGGAAGAGAAGAAATTGCGAAGATGTTTCATAATTCAGTTTTTTAATATCAACAGATTTAGAACAAGATACAGTATAAGAAAAAAACAATTCTGATTTTAAAAATTACTGTAAAAGGGAGACCCGGATAATATCCTGGCCTCCTTTGTCATTTATGGCTTCCCAAAAAATTCAATGCATACCGGAGTTTTAATTTCTGTTACAATGTGTTCGGATTGCAATTCACCTGTCACCGGATTGATCTTCATGTGTGTAATGGTATTCGAATTTTGATTGGCCGCATACAAGAATTTTCCATCCGGACTGATTGCAAAATTTCTCGGATACTCTCCTTCTGTCGGTTCTATGTTGATTAAAGAAAGTTGGCCCGTTGCAGGATCTATACGATATGCTGCGATACTATTATCTCCGCGATTAGAACCATATAAATATTTTCCATTGGGATGAATATGAATGTCGGCACAGTAGCTTGTTCCTTTATAGTCAGAAGGTAACGTCGTGATTTCTGAAACGATTGTAAGCTTACCATCTGCCGGATCATAAGACAGTGTATGAATGGAATTAGATAGTTCATTGATGACATAAGCGAATTTACCATTCGGCTGGAATGTCAAATGTCGAGGCCCTGATCCTTTGGGTAATTCTACAAACTCTTGAGTGGTAGATATCAGCTGGTCTTTTTTATCATCAATGCTGAATCCATAAATACGATCAGCACCTTTGTCGCAAATAAAAGCGAAGCGATTGTCCGGTGACAAGATCACAGAATGCGGATTAGATTCAGTATCCGGTTTTTTATTTTTCAATACAACGGTATCCACTATTGCGCTCAAACTTCCGTCATCCATACGCTTGTACATTACTGCAATACCTCCTGAATAATTAGCGACAAAAACATATTTGCCTTTGGCCTCGACACTCACATGACAAGGAGCATAGGCCGCGGTAGATTGTTTGTTCAGCAAGGTCAGGCTTTGATCGTCATTGACCGCATAACTGTATACCCAACCATTCGGCCCATCTGCAGGACCTAATTCACTGACTGCATATAAATTTTTTCTATCCGGGGAAAGCGTAACGAAGGAGGGATTGGTGATGGCAGATACAATGCCTTTTAAATGCAAGACGCCAGTGGCCTCGTTCATTCTCACCAGATAAATCCCTTTCGCCTGTCCGTTCACGTGCCCTTCTTTCTTAGTGTAGGTTCCTACATACAAAGAAACAGTCGCAGAATCTTCTGCTTGTTTCTTCAATTGATTTTTTCCACTAAAATCACAAGCTGTAGTGAAGCTTATCAGTAATGCAAAAGCGAGAAATTGAATTTGACGGTAGCGGTTCATGAGTATCATTAAGAAGGGAGTTTATTCAATGCCACATCCATCCAGGTTTCCGGAACGTGACTTAGGGCAGCTTGTAATTCTTTGCCCCATATTTCTGAAATGGTATCTAAATCTGTTTTTTCGAAACGATGTTCTACTAATTGGAAGCTATCCTTTTTGTATAGAATAACATCCAATGGAAAATCCACGTCATTGGCACTTACACGAGTAGAATCAAAAGAAAGAAAACCTAATTTCATGGCCACCTTCATCTCTGAATCGTACTTCAGCGTACGGTTCAAAATAGGTTTACCAAAACCGCTGTTACCAATAATAACAAAGGGAGTGCTATGACCCACTTCTACCCAGTTGCCTTCAGGGTACAATAAAAACAATTTCGGTTCTTCGTCGTCAATACACTGTCCGCCGACGATGCTAAAAAGGTTGAAGGACAAACCGGCTTTCTCTAATGCTTTGCGATCCTCATCTGCTACTTTCCTCAACTGTTCTCCGAATGCATTGACCGCCTTATAGATTTTATTGAACTCCTTTTCCGCCATCACTTCCTGAAAATACGTAACGGCTTTGTCTCGTACAGAACGAAGACCGGAAGTCATGATGAAGAAAGAATGTTTGTCGTCCTGATGAACAGCAATTTTCTTAGCGGTAGTCGTTTCGGTGCCTGAAGTGATGCGGGTATCTGCCATGGCAACGATGCCACTTTTCAACTTCATGCCTACGCAATAGGTCATGGTATGAATGGATTAGAAATAGAGGGGTAAGTTAAGAAAAACAAGCCTTTAAGTACAGGTTTTCTTTGTGAATATTTAAGGGATGAGCGAGGAGGTACAAGTTAGTCCCCGCAGGGACTTAGAGACCCTCCGCGGACAAAAGCCCGAGCGGGACGCTCTAAGAGATTATAGGTACAAGCGTGGACGCTTGCACCAGCGTAAGTCGTTAGAGGCTTCACATCTCGTACTATCTGTGTCAGGTCTGAAGACCTGACACCAAAATCACTACTGCTGAGATTGCTGACTCATGACTTTGACATCATAAGCCATGACGCTGTCTCCATTGGTTCTCAAGACGCCTTTGATCGGACTGCAATCGGCATAGTCTGCTCCGTGCGAAACTTTAATGAAATGTTCATCTACCAATATATTATTGGTCGGATCGAAACCAATCCAACCCATGCCTGGCACATAGGCTTCTACCCAGGCATGCATGAAAGAAGAGCCTACATAGTTGATACCCTGATGTAAATAACCGGATACGTAACGAGCCGGAATACCATTGTACCGGGCCATGGCAATGAATACATGTGCAAAATCCTGACATACTCCTTTGGAAAGTGCCAGTGCATCACCGGCTTTCGTAGTGACTGATGTTGCATTGGATTCATACTTCATAGACGCATGCACATGATCGTTCAGGGTCTTCAGGTAATCTAAGGGAGAAATTTTTTTATCGTATACCGGTACCAAAGACAATTGCTGTTCAGGTAAACGGGTATAGAAAGAAGGACACAAAAAGACATGATGATTAATAAAAAACTGATCGGACAATAATTCCTCCAATTCCTTTTCTAAATTCCATGCCGGCACACCGGGCAAGGGAATGCGGGCTTTCTGAACACGCGCCTGGTAGCGGAAATAAAACTCTTCAAACTTTGCGGTACTGCGTATTCTGTTGATCTCAAAACCAAACAGATTAGACTGGCGAAAAACAGAATCACTCAACGTCTGTTTGATTTTATAATCGACTAAGATCTGACCCTCTTCATTACAAGGACTGACATTAAACTCGAAGATTCCTTCAGTGGCAGTCTCCTTATACGTATTCTTTGAGTAGTACTCTATATTGTAATCAATGTGGTGATCTGACATAGTAACAGGCTCTTTAATTACTCAAATATTTTTCTTCCAAACCTTGTGCGATTTCAAACAAATCCAACAAGGTATCATTCAGAAATTCGGGGATGTCACGTTTTTCAATGTCTTCTATCGTCAAATATTCGTAGGTATTGAAAAGCTTCCCTACTTTAAATTCAATCGAACCGGCGTGGTGTTGCTTCGACGTAGCTATTTTCTCTACCGCATGATGAATATGTCGCAAATTATAGCAAATCGATTTGGGAAAATTTCTATTCAATATTAAAAACTCTAAAGCCTCCCGGATATTCGGTACACCTCGGTAATAAATCTTGCTCATGTCAAATGCTTCTGCACTTTTAAGCATCGTTACACATTCGTAACTTTCCATAGACTTACTAAGGTATTGTTTTTGCAGGGATTGAATATCTTTGACTTTCGAATACAAAATCCGCGTGATTTGAAAGGCACGTTCTACATGAATTCCCAACCGGATCAATGACCAGGCTTCATTATGTAATAAAGTATTGTCGATGTAGCCATTTACAATACTACAATGTTCTGTAATGCGATCGCACAACACATGAATACCTTCTTTGTGCAAATCCTCTTCAGAATAACCATTGATGAAATGGTAAAATCTATTGATCCCACCCCACAACTCTGAAGAGATAGAATCCCTCGCTCCTCTTGCATTCTCTCTTGCATAACCAATACCGCTGATGATAGAAGCAGGATTCTTTTCATCTAAGGTGATGCTGAACAGCAATTGCTTTTCTTTTAGTTCTCCGTCTCCGGTAATCTTCATGTCCTCATCGATCATGGTCATGATGGACTCGAATATGAATTCCTCTTTACTGTCCAATGGAGCATCGAGCTCAGAATAATAATGCACCTTGATGTAACGTGCGGTATGTTCTACCCGCTCGAGGTATCTTCCCATCCAAAATAAACTATTGGCAATTCTTGAAAGCATGTGAATAGTGGTTAGTCGTTAGTGGTTAGTCGTTAGTTGAAACTGACTAACTTCTGTTTCTCTTTCTGTTTCTGTTACTCTTCCAACACCCAAGTGTCTTTGGAGCCGCCGCCTTGTGAGGAGTTCACGACCAGGCTTCCTCTTGTCAGTGCCACACGGGAAAGACCGCCTTTCAATACAAATTGTTTATCTTTGCTCATCAAACTAAATGTCCGTAAGTCAATGTGTCTTTGTTCGAAAGCACTTTCAGATTCTATAAAAGTGCCGTGCACGGATAATGACATAATGGGCTGCGCAATGTATTTTCTTCTGTTGCCGGTAATCAATGTTCTGAATTCTTCCAGCTCTTCCTGACTTGCTCTGCTTCCAATTAAAATACCATAACCACCCGATTCATCCACCGGTTTTACTACCAGGTTGTGCATGTTCTCCATGACAAACCTATAGTCTTCTTCCAATTCACAACGGTATGTTCTTACATTTTTTAATATCGGTTCTTCATTCAAATAATAGCGTATGATATCCGGCATATAAATGTATACTGCTTTATCATCGGCCACACCAGTGCCCGGCGCGTTGATCAGGGTAACATTACCTGCACGGTATGCACTCATCAAACCCGGAACACCTAAGTAAGAGCCTGCGCGGAAACACAAAGGATCGATGAACTCGTCATCTACCCTGCGGTAAATGACATCGATTTTGGTGGGACCGTGAATCGTTTTCATGTAGACGAAATTTTTATCTACAAACAAGTCTCGTCCTTCCACCAATTGTATACCCATGTTCTGAGCCAGGAAAGAATGTTCGTAGTAAGCAGAGTTGTACATACCCGGCGACATCACCACACAGGTGGGATCATCTACTCCTTCCGGAGCCATCGATACCATCATCTCTAACAACTGGTGAGGGTAATCGTCAATCGATCGTACATCATGGTGAAGAAACCCATTAGAAAATACCTTCTTCATGGTTTCTCGATTGGACAAGACATAACTCACACCGGAAGGACAACGTACGTTATCTTCCAGCACATAATAATGACCGTCATTGTGACGAATGATATCTGTACCGCAAATGTGTGTGTATATATTTCCGGGAGGATTGATGCCGATCATTTCTCTGACATAAAAGTTAGAAGAGAATACCAGATCAGCCGGTACTACTTTATCTCTTAGTATTTTTTTGTCGTGATAAATGTCGTACAGGAAATGATTGATGGCCAGGTTGCGTTGGATCAATCCTTTTTCTACATGCTCCCATTCTTTAGCTGCAATAATGCGTGGCATTAAGTCAAAAGGGAAAATGCGTTCAACTCCTTTCAAACTTTCTGAATAGACAGCGAACGTAATACCCTGATTGAAAAAGGAAATCTTGGCATAATCATTCAGCTTGGTATAATCTTCCGGTTTTAGTTTCCCGAAGTCTTCAACCAGTATTTTATAATGTTCCCGGGCATTTTGGTTTGCATCAAAAATTTCATCGTACAAACCTTCGCACATTTCATAGTTGTCCAAAATGGCTTTTTTAGGGAGTTCCAAGGGTGCATCTTTCATCATAAAAAAACAATCAGCTTTTGGAAAATACAGGAGCATATAAAATATAAGTCCTCACACCTATAAGTTACGAAAAAAAAGTAAAATAGGTTAATTTTTAAAGCCTTTACCATAAAAATTATATCATTTACTTATAAAATACATTAAAAACAAACCTATTTTATCTTATAATCTGCAAAAATATCCAGTAAAAGATAAGCAGACTCTTTTTAACCCTTCGAAGGACGCAATCGTTCAGAGCTGTGTTTTCAGGTCTTCATGAATTACGTTTACGCTTGTCCTGTCAAGGCAATCAAGCGTGATGACTTTGAAATTTTCTTTGACAAAACCACTGTATATCTTCCTTTAAGAAATCTTTATTCAAATCCCCTAAAATAAAGTTCGGGGATGAATTTCTCTAAAAATATTGGGAGTAGTAAACCATCCAATTTTCGGTAAGTTGACAGTATATCGTCAAAATTTTACTCGGACAATAGTTATATATATTATAAAATACTTATTTTCAGAATAGTTATGCGTTTAAAAAAAGAAATAAATTAGTAAAAATTATTTATTTAACTAAAAAGTGCGGAATCAGCACTATAATCACTGATTAAAGATAAAATGAAAAAATCATTACTCATTACAGCGATCCTGCTCACGTTTGGAACAGTGGTTTTTGCTCAAGATCAACAAGAACAAAATGTATACAATAATCCAGATCCACAAAATGGTCAACCGGGGTCTAATCCAGCAATAAACACAACTCAGGATGATTTGAATAATTCAAATACGACTATTCATTATGATATTCAGCCAAATAGTAATAATGATAATACAGAAACCGAACAAGTCCCATCTAATTCTAAATATTCTGCTCCTCTATGTGATGGATGTGCTTTAAAAGCATATTAAAAAATAGTTGAAACCACCTAGAAGTACAGACTCATCCATCCAGTCTGCTATTATGATCTTGCCATTTGTCAAAAAGTGCCATATTAATATAAGTTATTGATTCCCTGATGATACAATAAGCTAAGGAAATTTATGTTCTAATCATACGATCTTGCTGCTTCAACTTTAGGTAAGGTGGATGAAATTTAAAAAGCCTAAATTTTTTTCTTTTCCTGAAAAGCCAGACCTTTGAGGTCATACAATTACTCATAGAAAAAACACCGTTATGACAGAAAAAGAACAAGTTAGCTATAGCCTTGGCGTAAACATCGCCAGCAATATCAAGCAGCAAGGATTTGATGATATCAGTATAGAAGTATTCACTGCAGCGATTCAGGATGTATTCGCTGATAAAGCTTTAAAAATTGATCTGTCAACAGGCGGACAAATATTGAATGAGTATTTCCAAAAAATACAGGATCGCAAATTCAGCAAGAACGTTGAAGAAGGCAAAGCCTTTTTGAAAGCAAACAGCACAAAAGAAGGAGTCGTTACATTGCCAAGTGGTTTACAATACAAAATCTTAAAAGAAGGTAACGGTCCAAAACCATCGGCCTCGGATCAAGTAACCACGCACTACCATGGTACATTGATCAACGGAACAGTTTTCGATAGTTCTGTACAACGTGGTCAACCTGCTACATTTCCCGTGAATGGAGTGATTCAGGGATGGGTAGAAGCTTTGCAATTAATGCCTACCGGTTCTAAATGGCAATTGTATGTACCGTCTGATTTGGCTTATGGCACAAGAGGTGCTTCTGATGACATCGGTCCAAACACTACCTTGATCTTCGATGTGGAATTGATTTCGATTAACTAAAAATTTAGTTGTTAGTTGTTAGTTGTTAGTTGTTAGTTTATCACTAATAACTAACAACTATTTTTTTAAGTCACTTCTTCTTTTGGCAAATAAAAATAAAAAGTAGAACCCTTTGACACTTCGCTTTGTGCGACAATGAACCCATTGTGATTATAGAGAATCTTTTTACAAATGGCCAATCCTATTCCTGTACCAAAATATTTATCCTTATTGTGCAGGCGTTGAAACAATTCAAATATTTTCTCTGCATACTCCTCACCGAATCCAATACCATTATCTTCTACCTTGAATTCAAAATATTCCGTGTCTTGTTGCGCCATGGGATGGTGGATCAAAAATCCCTTGACAGAATGCACAACAATACGAATGTATGGAGACACTCCTTCATGAGAATATTTAATCGCATTGCTGATGAGATTCAAAAATAATTGCTGCATTTGAAAAGGAATCGTTTTCACGATCGGCAATACTTCACTTGCTATTACCGCCTTCTTTTCTTCAATAGAAGTAGACAACATATTCAGGACGTCGGACAATACGGCATTCAAATCTACCTGTTCAAATTTATCCTTGCCGGCAGTAGTCTGAGAAAACACCAATAAATCTTCAATCAATAATTGCATTCTGGATGATGCGGTAATGATCTTATTGAAATAATCGACCGTAGCGTGAGGGATTTCGCCTGAACCTTTTTCCAAAATACGATGTGCAAAAATTTGAATCTTGCGCAACGGTTCTTTTAAATCGTGACTGGCAACATAATTGAAGGACTCCAGTTCTTTGTTTATGCGCTCCAACTCACTATTCTTCGATTCCAAAGAAGCATTCAGTTTTTGCAACTCCAACTTTATTTGTTTCTGTTTTGTAATGTCTCGAAGAAAAGCAATGAACAATATTTTTCCTTGTTGCATCGATTGAGAGATGGTTAATGCCACATCAAACTCCTCGTTCTGCTTATTGAGCATCTTCACTTCCATCGTTCTGTTTAACACTCTCGACACTCCTGTCTGTAAAAAATGATGGAGCTCTTTGGAATAAGAATCTCTATTTTGAGGAGGAATTAATATTTCATTCAAATCCTTACCCATTACTTCTTCTGCCGACCAACCAAAAATTTCTTCTGTCTTAGGATTCCACAATGAAATTGTACTGTTCCTATCCACAACAATAACAGCATCCGGTGCATTGTTGATGAGTTGCTTGAGATAGTCTTCCTTTTCCTTTAGCTCTTTATTCAAATTAAATTCTGTCGTTACGTCTTGACACGTACCGACCAATTTCATTTTTTTTCTACTCCTATCGGCAATCACTTCTCCTTTGCCACGAAGTACTTTTACATTTCCGTCAGCGGCCATAATCCGCATCGTGTAATCAGAAACTTCCAACGTGCTCATGGATTTTTTAATCTCGCTCAATCGTTTTTCCCGATCATCGGGATGAATCATATCAAACCAACGTTCAAAAGTCATTACCTCTGACTGAGGCTCCAATCCATAGATACGATACAATTCATCTGACCAGTATATTCCACCGGTACTCATTTCCCAAATCCAGTTGCCAATATGTGTGACAGCTTGTGCTTGCTTATTAAGCTGTTCACTTTGACGAAGCTGTTCTACCATCAAATATTTATGAGTAATGTCCATGACAATTCCTTTCATGGATACAGGACTTTCATTCTCAAATGTCACCACACCTCTCGACCAAATTCTCTTTTCTTTGTGATTCTTTACAAAGCGGTATTCGCATTCATATATACCATCGTTCGTCAGCGCACTGTCAATGGCCTTTTTCAAAACAGCTCTGTCCTCTCCATGTACATATTGCATAAAAGAATCCAGAGAACTGACTTCTTCCATTTCGAAAATTTGCATGACACCAGGGGTATAGCTGGAACGCCCACCTTTCATGTCCCATAAAAAACTTCCCATTTCTGTAAGCTCCTGTGCTTCTAACAAATCTTCCTGCTTTTGCTGCAACTCATTGTGAATGCGGTGAGTTTCTTCCTTTTTAATTTCAAGAAAAGCACCGAAAATAGCGGCGTCATTCGCTGCACTGAAACGGTCAATTTCTTCTGAAATTTCATTAACGATACGCAAATCAGTTGTATAGGTACTAAGAAAAACCCGCAATGATTTTCTACGAATAAATGACAAGATCGTAATGTCTTCCGCTACAACTTCTTCTCTTTCCAGGGTAGTTAGATTATTCTTACTATAATTAGCGGAAGCATCTGCAATAAATTGCTCTACCTGATTGCAGGAAAAAGCGGTAAGCAGTTCGCTCATTGTTTTTTTACCCAAATCCAATAATTGTTTTTCAGAGTAACTGCCAAAAAATTTCAATAAAGGAATATTCTCTTCTCTCGAATAGGTCAATTGTATTTTTGCACATTCTGATAACTTATTCTCCAGAAGAAAAGAGGCATAAGCAGGAAGGTGGTCAAAAATTAATTTACTCTTTAGAACTTTGCTGTTCATGATAAATTATTTACGGCAAACAACAATTAATCAAACTGACTTATACGAAAAAACGAATGTGTTTCTCACTACAAAAGGCTTGTAGTTGCTCCATTCCATCGCCAATACGGCACGTGCAATAAAACGCAATTCCTGAAAAGAAGAGGGCTTGCGCACATATAAATTAGCTCCTTTTTCAAAGGCATCATCAATGTCTTTAGGAGAAGAGGAAGTAGAATAAATAATAACAGGAATGTCTTTAAGACGGTCTGAATTTCTAATTTCCTCCAGGCATTCTTTACCGTTTTTATTGGGCATGTTTAAATCTAAAAAAAGCAACTGCGGTAAAGGATACTTTCCGGACTGAAGCATAGTAAGCAGTATCTTTCCATCTTCTGCACAAGTCAACTGGATCGTTGGATCAACTTCATGAATGACTTCTTCAAACATAGCTCGGTCATCTGCATCATCGTCAGCTAAAAAAACAACAACGGGTTTTCCGGAAAGTGCCATAGCAGATTTACCTTTTGTTAAGATTTGAGTTAATAAAGGAAACAAAATATAACTATAAAACAAATCGTCAATGCCTTATTCCATAGCGTCCCTATCACTCAAACATTGTTTAGCATAATTCTTAAAAATTAATAATGCGTGCTGAGACAACTGTTGTTTCAACAAATTAGATTATTCATATTCTTTTTTGGTTAAAGTGTAGAAATTTTTCAGCACATCATATGCCGCTTTCTTTTCCCCTTTATCTGAAAGAAGCCCTTTTCTATTGAACCCGTCTTGCACGCCTGGCAATAACCTTCGTGGTGAACGGAAATCAACCAGTATCCATGGTGTAACGCCTCTCCATTGTGGAATGCGTTGCAGCATCTTAATCGTTTTACGGTACACTACTTTCTGATACTCTTCCGACCAACGTGTCAAAGAATCCCCATGTAAACCATATTTTGCATCCGCGCCAAATTCCGAAATGATAACCGGTTTATTTTGCTTGATGTTCCATTGAATACGATCAATCTTATCCGGTAATCCATCATACCAACCGACGTATTGATTAAAGCTCAATACATCTACATGATCGGCAAAAGGATCATCTATTGTTTTAGTAAAAGGATCTGCTTCTGTGGCATGAATTTCTAACGCGGCACTCACCAGTCTTGTAGGATCAAGCTCACGCGTTTTGGTAGCCAGTTTCAATAAAAAATCAGTGCGCGGTTTACTTACCGGTGTTTCATTGGCCATAGACCAAATGATAGAAGCCGCGCGATTCTTATCGCGGTTAATCATTTCTTTCAATTGATTCTCTGCATTGGCATAGGTTGAAGGATTCTCCCATTGTATGGTCCAATACACCGGTATTTCTTCCCAAACCATCAGTCCCATTTGATCTGCCAGTCTTATGACATGTTCGTTGTGCGGATAGTGTGCCAAACGCACATAATTGCAACCTAATTCCTTCGCCCAAGTCAATAAGAGTTTGGCATCTTCTAAAGAATACGCACGATTCTGACGCAGCGGATTCTCTTCGTGCATACAAATACCACGTAAAAAGATGGATTTACCATTCAATAAAATATTTTGTCCTTGCGTTTCAATGGTGCGTAAACCAATTTGATCCTTCAATTCTTCTTCACTTGTTTTCGTAAACACCTCATACAGGTATGGATTTTCCGGTGACCACAACGTTGCCTTTTTTACCGGAATACTGAACACTGCGCGTCCACTGGTATCGGTGGTCAGTTCTTTATTTATTTTTAATTCCGGTATGCTTAATTGTATTTTTTTACCTGATTTAGTTGAACCCTTTAATGCCACATATCCGGACAGGAATTGTTTATTCTTAGGCGCCAGTTGAATAAAATAATCATTGATGAATGTTTCCGGAACTTCAATGAGTTTCACCTCTCGGGTAATTCCTCCATAGTTCCACCAATCTGTATTCAAGGTAGGGACGGCTTCCTTCTTTCTTTTATTGTCTACTTTCACCACTACAAAATTTCCTTTCTCTTTTACCAAGTTTGTAATGTCAAAATGAAAAGGAGTGAAACCGCCTTCATGTACACCTAATTTCTTACCATTGAAATAAACATCTGCTCTGTAGTTTACAGCTCCGAATGAAAGAAATAGCTTTTTACTTTGATCTAATACCTTATAATCAAATGATTTCTTATACCAAACTGTACCTTCATAATAATACAGTTTCTCTATCTGCGAATTCCAATCGCCAGGTACCTGCATCGTTGGAGACTGATCGAAATCATATTCGATCATGTCAGTTTTGTCTTTCGGTTTAGCGTTTAAATAAAATGCACCGTTGCTTGGGTTGGCAGACAAATCATGCGGTGTATAACGGTAATCGTAATAACCCGTCTCGTAAGGATCAACAATATAATTCCATGCTCCATTTAAAGAAGTGGAAGGACGGTTGTAAGCATTTATTAAAATATTGTCTTGCGCGTAACCTGGAGTGAACGAAACAATGAGTAGACTTAATAAAAGAAATATTTTATTCATACTATGAGAAATAGATTTTGCATGAATAAGATACAGAAAAAAATAATAACGGAAGTATTGCGCTATTTTATTATTGTCAACTGTTTTAAAACAGCTGTTGTAATTGTTTTGCGACAAGGAACAAAATTGAGATTCTTATCGATTTTTTGTTTTCTTGTTCGCGTAGCAAAAAATACAATTCCTTCTTCTCTCTCCACATAACCTACCCACCAACCCAGGTCTTCTGTTGCAGTTGTAGCCCAACCCGTTTTTCCTCTAATCGTGTATAGAGTCGTAGATTCCGCAATCATAATTCTTTTTACGATTTCGAGATTACGCTTAGAGAACCCCAGCTTACCTGCGTATAGCTTTTGTAAAAACTCAATTTGTTGAACAGGTGTAACGGTGAAAGGTCCGAAATTCCAAAAATCGACTCCGGATTCTGAAAAATCCATATTGCCCCAACTACACGCAGTAATATATTTTCTGTATTTTTCTCTTCCTACCTTCTTTGCGATTTCAATGTTAAACCATACAGCAGATTTTTTAAACGCTTCTTCCAAATCCATGTCCTTGAAAATTTCTGTGCGGTTACCATAATAGGATGTATCCACATTTTCTATTCCAACAAATTTTACGATTTCTTTTTCATCCTTCAAAATGCCTTCTTCCAAAGCAATTAATGCATTGATAATTTTGAATGTCGAAGCAGGATTCGATGGGGCTTTG
>JAQBNS010000151.1 GCA_028288405.1 Chitinophagaceae bacterium | reverse complement strand
AAAAGTGCCGGGAGGTTTGGGTACGCTCAGCTGGAAAGCAGAGATCGTCAAACAATATCCCAATCACATGATCGGCTGGCAGTCGTTGCATGGCGCCACCATTGAAAATGCGGGCAATGTACGATTCAGAGAAATCGATGAGAATCATACAGCGATAGAAGCGAAGATTTCTTATCGTGCTCCGCTTGGTATTGTAGGAGAAAAAGTAGCACGCTTGTTTACGCCTATGTTTGAAAAATTAGTAACAGAAGATGTGCAGAACTTTAAGAATTATATAGAGACCGAAGAATATTTATTATTTGATCGTAACAGCAAAATCATTTATGAATAGTAAATGATAGAAATAGAAAAAAGAGCCGATGAGTATTTTATTCATCGGCTCTTTTTTTTGATAGGAATAAGGACTGTAGAAATCCGTTCAACAGTTTATCGTTTTTCGTAGAGTCTTTTACCAATCGTTAATAAATAAAATGGCTTTAAATACGTTCCATCAATTGGCACACTATTTTCTATAGTATAACATGTAACGGATCTTTAAGGGGTGTCTCGCTCCCGATTGCTATCGGAACGGACTGAGAAATACCCATCGGACCTGAAGCAGGTAATACTGACGTAGGGAATTTAAAGATTCATCAAAGGATCCCGTATTAACGGGATCCTTTTTTTATATTGGGACTGAATCCATTATACCATGACAAAAGTAGATGTAATTATCGTTGGAGCAGGAGCTTCAGGGCTTTCTGCTGCTCGTGAATTGAGCAGGAAAGGGAAAAAGGTAATTATGCTGGAAGCCAGAGACCGCATAGGTGGACGTATTCACAGCATGAAGGGAGAAGGCTTTGATGTGCGTATAGAAGGAGGAGCAGAATTTGTGCACGGCAATTTACCATTGACTCTACAATTGCTTCAAGAGTATGGAATTGTGTATCATCATGTGGAAGGAGAGATCTGGAATTTTAGAAGAGGGACATTTTCTAAAGGGTATGATGTCATTCAACACCAGGAACTATTGGAAGAAAAACTAAGGGACATCAAAGATGATATTTCCATCGAAGAATTTATCACCACTCACTTTTCAGGATCTCAATATGTAGAGATGGTGGATGCCATCAAAGGATACATCGAAGGTTATGATGCCGCTGATACAGCCAGAGCGAGTACGCTGGCTTTTAAAGAAGAGTGGCAACAGGAACAACCCTGGGAGCAGTACCACATCAACGGAGGATACGGTATGTTGATGCATGCCTTGTGGCAAGACTGTCACGAACATGGTGTTAAATTATTTTTATCGGAAGTAGTAAAAGAAATTCATTGGAGCGCTTCTCATGTGGAAGTCATTACCGATGTAAAAACGTCGTACGAAGCCAGTCAGGTATTAATTACCGTACCGCTGGGGGTATGGCAGGCGCCGGCAGAGGCAGAAGCGGCCATTGCTTTTTTTCCTCCATTGCCAAAGAAAACAGAAGCTGCTTATGCTTTGGGCTTTGGGCATGTCGTGAAATTTGTATTGGAATTTAAGGAAGCCTTTTGGAAAAATAAATCGGTACAGCAAACAACCGGCGTAGATTTACACAAATTCTTTTTCCTGTTTTCTGATGCCGTTGTTCCTACCTGGTGGACTCAGGAACCTAATCCTTCACCGGTATTAACCGGATGGCTGGCGGGACCTGCTGCGTTGCAGTATACAGGAGATGAAGAACAAATGACGCAGGATGCCTTATCTTCCTTATCTCATATTTTCAACATCAGTATAGAGCAATTGAAAAGTGACTTGTTAGCTGCCCGGGTATTTCACTGGACAAATGATCCTTATGCCTTAGGTGCTTATTCTTATTCTACATTGGAAGCAGAAAAATTTATGCAGCAGTTTATGAAGCCTGTCGGACAGCGACTCTTTTTTGCAGGAGAAGCATTGGATAGGGGACATGGAACAGGAACAGTAGAAGCGGCGTTGGGGAGTGGATTGGAAGTGGCGAAGGAGATGGGTAATAGTTAACTAGTTGTTAGTTGTTAGTTAGATAGTTAAAAAAAGGATAAACTAACAACTAACAACTAACAACTAACAACTAACAACTAACAACTAACAACTAACAACTAACAACTAACATGGAACTACTTTTGACCATAAAGGGTTTATTAATTTCATAGATAAATAAAGTATGAAAGTTGATATTTGGTCGGATATCCGTTGTCCGTTTTGTTACATAGGAAAACGCAGGTTTGAAGAAGCCTTGAGTCGCTTTGAACATAAAAATGAAGTAGAAGTGACCTGGCATAGTTTTGAGCTGGATCCTTCTATGAAAACACAACCCAACAAAAATCCTTTGGAGTATCTGGCAGAAATTAAAGGACAAACGTTGCAGTGGTCGGAGCAGATGCACGATCAATTGACGGGCACGGCAGCCGCAGCCGGCTTGACGTTTAATTTTGCCCAATGTGTAGTGGCCAATTCTTTTGATGCCCATCGGCTGATACAATTCGCTAAAACCAAAAGCCTGGGAGATCAGGCTAAGGAGCGTCTGTTAAGAGCATATTTCACAGAAGGACTTAACATTCATGATCACCCGACTTTACTGCGATTAGGTATAGAAATAGGATTGATTCAGGAGGAAGTGGATCATGTACTGCAGACGAATGCCTTTACAGAAGAAGTTCGCAATGACGAAGCTACGGCTCAACGATTGGGTATAAGAGGTGTACCGTTTTTTGTACTGGATCAAAAGTATGGGGTATCGGGCGCACAAATGCCGGATACATTTCTGGATGCCCTACAACAAGCCTGGAAAGAAAAAGAAAAGATAGACGTGGTCAACAGTACGGCTACTGATGGCGATGCCTGCGGGATAGATGAAAATTGCTGATTGTTTGTTTTAATAATTACTTCCAAATGTTTGCCTGATCGGATAATTGTTGCTATCATGAATCACATTAAGTTTGCCTAACAATGCCAAAAGTTATAGAAGCCACGATTGGGAAGGGTCATTACAAAACAATAGTGAGTAATGGCAGGTTACAATTACCTGCCGATGAACCTGTCATAAGCGGTGGTACAGAGGAAGGTTTTTCTCCCACTGAATTGTTGTATTCTGCTTTAGCTACCTGTACTTGTATTACATTGAGGATGTATGCAGACCGCAAACAATGGCCTTTAGATAGTATCAAGGTGACCTTATCTCAAGAACGATCGTCTGATGAAACAGGCGGTATTGTATTGGAACAAGACATTGAGTTGACAGGCTTATTGACTACCGAACAGCGGTATCGATTGTTGGATATTTCCAAACATTGTCCGGTCCACCAATTGCTGGCTCAACCGATTCACGTCACTAATCATTTGCTTTAACTAGTTACCTCTCTTAAAATAATATTATGCTAGCTGTCGGAACACCTGCACCTGAGTTTGAATTGCATTCAACTCCAGATCAAAAATTAAAGTTGAGTGAACTCAAAGGGAAGAAAGTTATTCTCGCTTTTTATCCTGCTGATTGGAGCCCTGTATGCGGTGATCAGATGGGCTTGTACAATGAAACACTTCGTTTCTTTAAAAAGCACAATGCGGAGTTGATTGGTATCTCTGTAGATAGTAAGTGGTGTCACTTGGCATTTAGTCAGGATCGTAAATTCCATTTTCCTTTATTGGCTGATTTCGAACCCAAAGGTGAAGTCGCCAGATTATACGATGTATACGATGCCAAAGAAGGGGAGACTCAACGTGCATTGTATGTCATCGACGAACAAGGTATAATCCGTTGGGCTTATTTATCACCGGTAGGCATGAATCCTGGTGCGGACGGCATCCTTAATGCATTGGAAGAATTAGATAACGTGAAACAGAATTAGTATGAGCGGCTCTTTATTGACAAGAAAAGTTACAGCAAAAGATCACATACAGGGAAATTCTTCTGCTGCCATTGAATTGGTTGAATATGGCGATTACCAATGTCCTCATTGTGGTAGAGCTTATCCCATCATTAAAAAACTCCAGCATGCACTGGGAAACAAGCTGAAATTTGTTTTCCGTAATTTTCCTTTAACGAATATTCATCCCGATGCGATGAACGCTGCTGTGGCATCAGAAGCTGCAGGCAAGCAAGGTAAATTCTGGGAAATGCACGATATGATCTTTGAACACCAGGATCAGCTTTCTGAAAGTTATTTGTTTTCATATGCTCAGGAATTAGGTTTGAATGTAGAGCAATTTCAGAATGACATGGTGAGTGAAGCGGTCATTTCTAAAGTAGAAGATGATTTTGAAAGTGGCATGCGTAGCGGTGTCAATGGCACTCCTTCCTTTTTTATCAATGGAGAAAAATACAGCAACAATTGGGATTACGAACCCTTTTTGAATTACTTAAAAAGTCTATAGATCTGTTTTTTGATCAGAGATTTTATACCCCGAATTTCTCCTGATAGCCTCATCAAGAGTAGTGATGCATGTCAGAGAGCAATGGTCATTGAACAATCGGAGCTGATTGATTTTTACCTGTTCAATTCGTGAATACTTTTAAAGCGAATTCCAGGCTTGAGCTCTAGTCCGGCCTCAAAAAGATAATATTGGATTTTAGATAATAATTTATATATTGATTCCATCGATATCTATTCACAAAAAAACATATTATGGCAAAAAAGAAAGCTACGTCCGAATCTTCTGTAGAACATGTAAAGCAATTGGCAAAAGATGCTATTAAAAAAGGTAAGAGAAAAGTCTTAACCGCAGCATTGGAGCTGGCAATAGAGTTGTTGCACAAGGTTGGTACGAAAGAGAAAACTGTTAAAAAGGCAGCAAAGAAAACTTCCGGTAAAGCGAAAAAAGCGCTAAAAAAGGCAGTAGATAAAGCCAAAAAAACAGTGAAGAAGGCCGTTAAAAAGACTAAAAAGGCAGCATCAAAAAAGAAGGTAGCTAAAAAGTAACCTTTGCTCATCTTATATAAGAACGGGTAGTACAACGTATTACCCGTTCTTTCGTTTATAGGGTTTCCTGAGTAAAGGCATACAGACCGGCCAGAATAGTTTTTGCATCCTGGATTCTTCCATCTCTGATCATCGCCTTGAAGTCTTCCAGCTCTAATTCTACCAATTGTATACTCTCCTGTTCACTGGCTAGTCCACCACCTTGGGATTGAAGATCTTCAGGTGAAACTGTAGCGTAGTACAAATGAAAACGTTCAGAGCTATAGCCCGGAGAAGCAAAGCAAGTGAGCAGAAAACGAATATTTCCTTTTTTGAGACAATAGCCTGTCTCTTCTTCAGCCTCTCTGATGGCCGCATCTAACGGGGTTTCCCCTTCGTCTACTTTCCCTGCCATGATTTCAAGCAGATTTTCCTTGACTTGATCTGCAATGGGATAGCGGAATTGCTGCGTCAATATAATTTTATGAGTAGCGGTATTAAACAATAATACAGCCGAAGCATCTTGTCTTTTCAAACGAAGTCGGGTGTATTCCTGATTTTGATGGTCTCGTATTTGGGCTTCTTCTACAATGAGTTTGTTATTGAAAACAATCTTTTCGTTTACTATGGTTGGCATGATCAGAGGGGTTAATAGGATAAAGAAAGGACTATTTTTTGGGTTATAAAAGTCGATTTATTGCAAAAAATGATCCTAAAAGCTTTAAAATAATGGATGAAGGTTTCTTTTTAAGCTTTCTGTGAGGCTAAAAAAATAATCTTTAGTATCTTAGACTTCGTTATTGGAAACGCTAACATAAAACGAGAATGAAAAGGATTGCATTCATGGGTATATTTTTAGTGATCAGTCATTGGACTTATTCTCAAAGCCTTTCGTTGGCTCAACTGAAAGCATTGAAAAATGAAGCTCAACCGGAGATCATACAAATAGCAGATTCTGCTATTGTATATCCGGTAACGGGTCTTATCAATATTGACGTGAAGAGCTCTTTGATGGGAGAGACGATTGTTGAAGTGGAAGTTTGGGTAGTGGATTCAAAAGGCAAATTGGTTTACAATAATATTTTTGCAGCAAAGGATTTGTCAGAGAAAAATTTTGACAAGGAATACATGCGTTACATGACCTTGCAAGGAAAACGATTATTGAAACGCAGGCATTTTTTTGTTGGCATTAACAAGCAAAAAAACAGTGATTCTTAAACGTAGATTTTAATAATCATTTTTTACTCAGAGTGTAGAATTATCCAATACGCTGATTTTTTATTTGAAACATAATCCGCTTATTTTATACGAGTTATAATTTGGTAGCTTCTTGCATGATTCTTTCTAAGAACTATATACAACGAATCTTTAAAAGGTTTTTGATCATACAGCAACAACCTATACTGAGACAGTCTATGACTAGAGATTCTTTATACGGTGCTTCATCACTAGAACTGAGAAGATACCTTTAGCATCTTTGATACATACTGCGTAAGGACTTAAAGATTCATCAAAGGACCTTTCTGAAAAGAAGGTCCTTTTTTTATTCTATTTTATTAGCTAGTGTGTATAAAAAGAATCAAATCATATCCGGCTTGTGTATTTTTTTGTTCTTCTTTTTTATTTCCAAAAATTAAATACTTGTAAAATACCGCTAAACAATATTTTTTCATTTGGCACAGACTTTTCTATATACTTAGCATAACGAATCTTTAAAAGGTCTACTGTTTATTCAGGAAAGCCTAAGGACCGAAACAGTTCATGCTGACGTAAGGACTTCATAGTTGACTTCTACACCCATTGTGTGTATTTGTCATAGAACCTGAAAACAGTTCATGCTGACGTAGGGATTTAAAGATTCATCAAAGGGTCTTCTGCAAAGAAGACCCTTTTTTATGCTGTAGTTTCATTGCATATTAGAAGAGTAAATGAGCAAGATGAAATCAATGAGTGATCCCTACGCCGTATTAAAGCACCGTGATTTTCAGTTTTTTATTATGGCCAGAGTTTTCTTTGTCATCGCCATTCGTATACAAGGTGTTTTAGTAGGCTGGCAAATTTATTCGTTGACTCACGATCCCTTATCACTAGGAATGATTGGTCTTGCAGAGGCTATACCGGCAATCGGTCTTGGACTTTATGCAGGACATTTGGCCGATAAAATAAGCCGGAAGCACATTGTCATTGCTGCTTACAGTGTTTTATTTCTGAGTTCTCTTTTATTGGGTATTTTATCTTTGAATCTTCAGGAATCTAATACCCATGTTGTTTTTCTAATCTATTCTTTGATATTCATCACGGGCATTGCCAGAGGCTTTACTTCCCCGGCTATGTTTGGATTGATGAC
>JAQBNS010000127.1 GCA_028288405.1 Chitinophagaceae bacterium | reverse complement strand
TGTTACGTTACACAAGTTTTGTGTTGTTCCTGCATTGGATTGTGAGGGTGCGCTGACATTAATCGTAACGGTTGATGTCGCAGCCACACAAGCACCGTTGGTAACGGTCCATGTAAATGTATTGGCTCCAACAGCTAAACTGGTAACGCCTGATGTTGGTGAACTTGGCGTCGTAATGCCTACACCTGAAGGGCCTGTCCATGCTCCTGTGCCTACTGTAGTCGTAGCATTCAGGTTAGCTGTTGTTACGTTACACAAGTTTTGTGTTGTTCCTGCATTCGATTGTGAGGGTGCGCTGACATTAATCGTAACGGTTGATGTAGCAGCCGCACAAACACCGTTTGTTACAGTCCATGTAAATGTATTGGCCCCTACCTGTAATCCCGTAACACCTGATGTAGGTGAACTTGGTGTGGTTACCGCTCTTCCAGCCTGGTTGGCTGTCCATGCTCCTGTACCTACTGTTGTTGTAGCATTCAGGTTAGCTATCGTTACGTTACACAAGTTTTGTGTTGTTCCTGCATTCGATTGTGAGGGTGCGCTGACAACAATGGTAACACTAGATTCTGTAGTCGAGCAACCTGTTTTAGTCACTGTCCATTTCAAAACCAATGTACCCGGTACCAATCCGGTAACTGTTGAAGTCGGACTATTGAGAGAAGTTACATTACCTGTACCGCTTACCACCGTCCAGGTACCTGTACCACCGGCAGCTGTAACATTATTAGCAGCTAAAGTAGTAGATGTGACATTACATAAATTTTGATTAGGTCCCGCATCAGCATTCGAAGGACAAAGGGTTAAAACATCACAAAGTGTAATTTCTGCCGTGTTCTGACCTAATGTAACAGTAGCTGATATATTTGCTGTATCCAAAACCGAACCATGAGTATAGGTCCAGTCACCAGAAGCATCTGCGGTGGTCGTACCCAGATAAGTTTGACTTTCGCGTCTAATCCCTACTCCAGAACTACCGCAAGCAACATGACAACCAGGATTATCCGTGAACACTTCTATCGTTGCATTGGGAACAGAAGTTCCTTTTACGGAGTTGGTTGTAGGATATTGTGTAATGACACCTGAGGGTAAACCGGTATTTCCAGGAGTAGGTCCATAGTTCAATTCAATTGCTTGTCCACTATTACAATAAATAGAGTTTCTTGAAATCTTATTATTGGCAGATATAGTGTTCGTAACACGTATACCATCTGACCCACTGCCCGTGATAGTGTTTCCATTGGCTGCGTTGGTTACGTCACCTATCGTATTTCCAGTTCCACTTGGTATATAAATACCATAGGTACCATTCGATGCGATGGTGTTTTTGGTAAATGTGTTGCTATTTCCACCCGAAACTAAAATACCTGAAGTCGTATTATTACTTACTGTGTTTCCTGTAATTGTATTGCTGCTTGAATTCGTAGCGCCTACTTTTGCGATTTGTATACCAATGTTGTTGTTCTTGATAGTGTTTGCCTGATTCGCCGCAGATCCACCGATTGTGATATTGGTAGATTGCTCGATCGTGATACCGGAGTTGGTATTGGCCAATGTACCGTTGGCATTGGTAGGGTTAATGTTTCCTATGTTTTGACCGGCTGAACCCACACCAATTAAGTTAGCTTGTAATGTACCGTTTGAAGAAGCACCATTGATCATGATACCTGCACCGGTAAAACCAGCTTCTATTGTTTCAAATTTATTGAATCCGACTACGTTACCGGCTCCCGGCTCTCCTACTATGAAATTTTGACAATCATAAAGTTCTATACCATTGGCATGATTACCTACATCTAAGTATGAACCTCCACTTGGAAAGGCTCCTACGAAGTTGCCATCCACTTTAAAATTCGCCGGGCTGCTCGCATGAAATCCCTGTAAGGCGATACCGTGCGATCTACGCATGTAATTAGGGTTTTGAGGATTCGGTCCGGCATTGGCTCCGTTATCGCCCACATAGTTGGTGGAAATATTGACAGAACTCATACCACCTGCTACATAACGCAAGTTGATCCCCGCAAAATCATTACCTTTTTTATTTCCGCTTTTGTCTACTCCAACATAATTGTTCGTTACCGTAATAGAACCGAAGGTTTCACCATTCGCTGTGATGAATATACCTGAACACACTTCACGTCCTGACTGTGCATTACCGTTGTCGCAGACTACGTTGTCATCAAGGAGCAAAGCCGCGATGTTAGCACGGGCATAGATACCGTTTTTAGAACAACCCAAATCCGTTCCTCCTACTATTCCATTGGCCTGCACACCGACTAAGTTGTGCTGAACCGTAACACTGTTAGACGTAAAAGAACGTAGCTTTATACCAAAACCGTCTCCTTCATCTGTGCGGTCTGCAACAGTAGTTACGGAACGAATTTTATTGTTTGTAATGACAAGAGTATTCAATGTTCCAGTAGATTCTACTTTGATACCATTTTGCAAGACATTTGAAATATCATTGCTTCTGATGTTTAAGGTAGATGAACTGGAAGCGATTAATATACCATTTCCGGATGTCGCAATGATATTTGAATCAACACGGCAGCCTGTTTGAGTACCAGTATCAAAATATACAGCTGATTGTGTAGATAAGTTTGAACCTATCTGAGTAACACCATCAACTGCAACACCCATATAGTTATTAGATATGATCGTATTGTTAGCAGCACCGCTTACACGCACCATTTGAGACATCGAAACACCTGAAAAAACGTTTCGACATTGTCCGCCAAGACCAATGGTATTATTGGATCCCCCATCCACCTGAACGGCTGATGAGTTATTGATGGAACCACCCTGACCTGCAGTACCTGCTGCATTCATGTTGAACCAACAACCCCAGACCCTGTTGTTAGATCCTTGCAAAATCAAACTTGCACTTCTGAAAATCAAACCTTTGATCACACAGTTATTTCCCGCAATGATAATGCTTGCAGCAGCCCAATCCACAACATAAGTTGGATTTGCACAACCCGTAACATTACCGGTAATTGTAACATCATTGGCGGACAGAGTTACAGGTGATCCCCAAAATGTTGTATTCGATTGAATACTGATGGTATGAGGTCCAACTCCCGCAGAATTAACTTGCCCTACTGCCCAAGCCAATGTACCAGCAGAGTTATCTGCTGCTGGATTATTAACGACAAACGTAGCTGCCTCCGAAGAACTGACAAAAAATAGTAAACAGCAGAAATAACTTACAAGGGAGAATAAAATTCTATTCATATAGAGTCGATTTGTATTTTATGCCTAATTTATTAGATAAAAACCATTTGCGCAAGGGATTACCTTGCTGAGGGAATAATATTTATTGTGCTGGATAAAGTTGTATTCCGGCCGATTGGACTAAGTAACCTTTAAAAGGTTTAGAAAACACGAAAAATATAAAGGAAACAAACATATTGCATTGATTTATAAAACAATAGCTCAATACCATCAAACAGTGGGCTAAACAACAGATTTCATTCAGGAACAATCAAATCTTGATATAAATCTTCTTTTGGTATAAAAAAATAGTAACCAATACCCAAAGTAAGACCATTGCGAGTGCCAACACAAATGAAGCTGTTAGTGCGGGCAAAAACTGACTGCATGTTGCAAATAGATATTCCCAAAATGTAAAATTATGAATTTTAATACAATTAAGCACACGAGCCAATAGCTCCGCTCCGAAATATGCTGTTAATGGATTGGCGCCTAAAGCCCTGAAGGGTAAGGTACCTGTCTCTATTTTTTTTTCGTCAAATAGATAGACCGACAATGACAACAGGATCAAGGCAATACCGGCTGTAAACAAAACATAGGGACCGGTCCATAATGCCTTATTCATTGGAAAGACAAGAGACCAGGCCAAACCCACAACGATGGAAGCTCCCCCGAAAAGAGCCAATCCTTTGATCGGAGATCCCGGCCGCTGCATATACAAAGCAGTTGAAATACCCAATAATACGGTCACTAGCGCCGTGAAGGTACTCAGCACTCCTTCCGGATCCCAAGTGAGCGAATACTTCCACATATGACCTTGCAATAGCAATTGATCTACCCAGGAAGCCCAGTTTTGATTTTTTTCTAAGGAAACCTCTCCTGTTTCGGGTACGGGAATAAAAGCCAGCAACAACCAATAACCAATCAAAATAAAAGCAGCCAATCCCCTTCTCTGCATTTCACTGAGGTAAATGAATAATAAAGAAGCCAGACCAAACACTATCCCAATGCGTTGCAACACGCCAGGAAATCTTAAATGGATAAAATCAAAGTCAGGAAACAGATTTAGGAACAAGCCCAAACCAATCAGAATCAAAGAACGCTTGATGCATTTTAGCGCCAGCTTGTTTTTATCGGCCCCCGCAGCCAGGGCTTTGCTGAGTGAGAAGACGATCGATAAACCGACAATGAATAAGAAAAAAGGAAACACCAGATCAGCCAAACTGCATCCATGCCATTTCGCATGCAACAACCAGGGATGTACATGCTGCCAGGAACCCGGATTATTCACCAGTATCATCACCGCAACAGTAAGTCCTCTTAAAATATCAACGGAAGCGTATCTCATACGAGTATTGATCTTGTCAGTGGACAGTGATCAGTAAACTAAAATTAGGAGTCTATAATAAAAGTCTAAGCTAGGTATTTTTTAATAAAAATGGATGGGATTCATCTATGATGTTATATCTAAAAAGAAAAAGCTCATGGCATTATACCATGAGCTTTTTTATCATCTACTGATCACTGACAACTGACCACTTTTATTTCTTAATGTCCCGCCGCAGCTTTTTGATTAAAGTCTACACCTTGCTTAGTCAGGATACCTGCTACTTTGTAACCGTAGAATGCCAGGTAACCAAAGCATACTACCGCTACCCAATACGATTGGTGAATACCGACAGACGTATCGGCCAATAAACCTTGTGCCGGAGGAATGATCGCTCCACCCAAAATCATCATGATTAGGAAGGTTGATCCCTGGCTGGTGTATTTACCCAAACCTGCTACCGCTAAAGCGAAGATGCAAGGCCACATGGCAGAACAATACAAACCACCGCTAACAAAAGCGAATACTGCCACTTGTCCGGTAGTGAATAAACCGACCAGCATAGAACCGATACCAAAAACAGATAAAATCAATAAGGTACGTGCCGGTTTTTCCTGGCCTAAGAAGATCGCCAGGATCAACAAAGGAATTACCGCAGCATAGATATACAATTCATGTACATCATTTCCGCCGATAATGTTGGCACCTAAAATTACGCCGAAGGCAATGTAAGGAACAACAACCGTCATGATGTTAAACCAGGTTCTGCTCAGGTTGAATACAGTAATAGAACCGGTCCAGCGACCGATCATCATACTTCCCCAATAAAGAGAAATGAAATGTGAAATGCTTGATTCTGCATAACCACCGAACTCCGGTAACTTTAACAAAGCGCCTAAATTACTTTGTATCGTAACTTCTACGCCTACATAAATGAAAATGGCAATCATACCCAACACTAATTGCGGGTATTTTAAAGCTCCTGCACCCGGCTCTAATTTTTCATCCGAAGTAACAGAAGGCAATTGAGATTTATAGAAGAATAAAGCTACTCCGAGGAATAAAGCGGCAAGGAAACCATACATGGTATTCACAGAAGAGATCTCTACTTTCTCAGCGCCTTTCAATGAACCGAACAAGAAATAAGAAACGATGATCGGGCCTACCGTTGCAGCAAAGGAGTTGACACCACCTGCTAAGTTCAAACGGTTAGAAGCTGTAGCCGGATCACCTAAGGCAATAGCGAAAGGCTGTGCGCAGGTTTGCTGAAGAGAGAAACCCATAGCAATCAGGAAGAACGAGGCCAAAATCAACCAGTAGTTACCCAAGGAAACTGATCCAATCATGGTTAATGCACCTACAGCTGAAATGACCAAACCGTAAATGATACCCATTTTATAACCGATCTTATTCAATAGGTCTACTTTGGACAATCTTTGGTACAAATACAAAGACAAAGAGCCCAGGAAATAAGCGAAGTAGAAAGCCAAATCAATCAACTGAGATTGAAACTGAGTCAAATTAAAGTGTCCTTTACAAAAGGGAATAAAAACACCGTTAGAAGCTGCTAAAAAACCCCAAAAGAAGAAAACTGTAATAAGGGTTGCAAAATGTGTGGTTGATTTACTTTTTTCCATATCGATTATTAAATGAACAATTGATGCAAAATATGAGGCATCCTTTGTGTAAATACTTGTTTGTTATCGTTAAAAACCGGTCGACAAGTTAATTAAAAGCATTGAACTAACCCGTACAGGATAGCAAAATAACAAAAAAAGGCCGGTATATAATACCGGCCTTTCAAATATTTAATAATTTTTATGCTTAGTCAACTACTACTTTCTTAGTAGCGATTTTGTTACCAGAAGTAATTTGTACCATGTAGATACCTTTGTTCATTGATTCAGTAGATACCAATTCAACGGCGTTAGTAGTAGTGAATTCTTTAACAACCAATCCGTTAGCGTTCATGATTTTCACAGAAGCAGCATCAGAGTTGTTCATAGAAGTCATATCCACATTGAAAGAACCTTTAGAAGGGTTTGGATACAAAGAAACTTGATCATTTACTACGTTTGCGTTGTTGTTCGCTGTAATAACAGAACCACCGAATCTCAACTCAGTAATGCTGATGACAGGAGAACCTGCGTTTTCGATGATGAAACCGTACATGTTTACAGCGCCTCTGTTAGCCCAGGCACTGAAATCCAATGTATAAGTTGCATAAGTATCGCTCAATGTAACGGTTACAGGTGCAGCCAAGTCAGAGAATGAAGTGATCGCAGGGTAAGCATTTTCAGCATACGCCAAAGAGAATCTTAGAACAGTACCGTTTACAGAAGATTTAGCGGTGAATTGCACTTTGCTTTGTGTAGTCATGTTGATGGCATCGTATCCTGAAGGGATAGCCGCCTGATCAGACATGTTAGCACATGTTGCAGAAGGACCTGTACCTACTACTTCGCTCAAGAACATGTAGTAAGGAGCTACGGTGTTGAAATCAGGAGCTGTTGCTTTACCTGTCCAAGTCATAGCAGAATAGTTAGGAATAGGAGTAACCGCATCGTGAGCAAAAGCTACAGAGTTCACGTTACCGCCACCGAAAGCGATACCACCGTTAGAACCAGCGAAGTTCGCATAGCAAGTTTGGTTAGCATCACCAGTTACATAGCTCAATACATACGATTGAGATCCGTTTACGAAAGTTTGTGCGCTAGCACCAGTTGTAATAGCGAATAAAGCCGCTAGAGTAAGTAATTGTTTTTTCATGATTGTTGGAGTTTAACTATTGTTGGTTTTGAAAGTATGTAAATATAAAAGTTTTGATTGAAATACTATAATAATACTATAATAATATACCTATAAAAAGAGCCTGTTTGTCTGCACAAACAGGCTCTTTTAAATTATTCGGCTGGAAACAAAGGAGCATCATTCGTAAAGATGACCATGTCCATGTTCGCTTCTGCTGTAACGTCTTTATTCAAATATGCTCCAAGACCGAGTTGAATGTTACAGATCTTACGGGGATCCAGGATACCAATGTCAGATAAACGGATTGAGTTCATTTTCCATCCTACCCATGTTTCATTAACCGTCGTACTTCTCGTCTTTTTAACAGTTGCCGAACCATAATGCTCCACTACAGCTACTTGAATCTGTGAATTGGGAACCCCATTGCTATTGGCATAGAAATTAAGATATACTGTAGAAGGATCTGCATTTAAGCCAGGTAAAGGAGAAAGTAAAGTCGCATTATTGGGTGTCATTTCAAAACCACCATAGTACCATACGGGTCCCGCAAATAAGCTTTCATCAGCACTGTGAATATTGAAATAACTTCCTCCTTCCGGAGAAGGAGTAATTGCTCCTGAATCCCCAGGATTAACAACATATAAACTCCAAGGTAAATTGTTAGCAGGATTATTTCCGCCTGCATTTCCATTTATACTTGGTCTTTCAAGACTAGGTGTAGAAGCTGCAGCAGGATTTATATGTCCGTAATTAAAGTTGGACATAAATCCGGGTAATTGAAGGAAAGTAGGCTTCGTGATGGCAATAGAAACAGTTGGTTGTACTGCTTCTGTTTTACAGGCCACATATAAGTCTACTGTTACTGTTTCACCAACAAAGAAGGGAGCTGAATCGCATAAACCTGTCCATGTCAAAGATACCTGATTAGAATTTCCGGTATAAGTATTTACTGCTAAGGAGGTTAATCCTTTTATTTTAACTGTCCAGGTCACAACCTCATTGAATTGTGCAGCGATTAAAACGCCTGCCGTTGAAGAGGTAAAGTCAACCGGATTGGAACCGTTTTGACTTGTTACTGTAAGAGCCGTTGTCACAGCAAAGTTATCAGTAGGACAGATCAATGGCCCTGCATAATCTTTATCAAAATTACGCTTGCAGCTGCAGCCTGCTATTGTCAATGCTACAACAGTCAATAATACGAGATTGAATAAATGCTTTTTCATCATCCTAATTATTTAATGAGTGGACCACCTTCAGAGAAATAGACATAATCTACACTGGCTTCTACTTCTTTGCCAGGTGTGGGATAAGACTGTAATTCCATTGCACAACCAATTACTTTGTAAGGCTCACGAATTCTATTACCATTGCCTCCAGACTGAGGATTAGAAGCCGCCTTGAAATCAGACTGTTTAATAGAAACCAATTTCCAACCTATCCAATTAATTTCCTGGATATATTGCCAGTTATCGTCGTTCAATGGATTATAAAGGCCAGATGCGTCATCGTCTTCATAGAGCAAAAACATTAAACAGCTATTAGGTCTGCCATATCCATAAACATAAGCATTATAATAAAACTCACTTGCATCATGAGTAGTAATAACATGAGACATTCCCAATTCTGTCAAATTTTCATTAGAAAAGCCTCCTAAATAACCATTTCCATTATAATCAGTACCATGCATATAAAGAGAAAAATCTCCTTGTACTCTTTGATTAGTCTTCATAACGAAAGAAGCTTTAACATTTCCATCGTTTAAATCAGCATAAGTAGTTCTCATACCGAAAGCTGTACCAATAGATGATTGATCATAATCTTCCATAAGCTTACCTTTAATAGCAGGAGCTACTGGATTTTTTTCATAATTATAGGGTGCCAACAATGCACTATTCAATATTTTTAAACCTAATGTATAAGACAACTCTGAATTCAAAAAAGTAAGAGTTGCGGTAACACCTTCTCCTCCTTTCATAAACTCATTACCATCGGTTCTCCCCATCCATAAAGCATTCGTTTCATCAATAATCTGTGATGTGGCAGTAAAAGTTTTAATGGCACCAGACTGATTACCCTTAATCGTTAAAAACCATGTTACACGATTACTTAAAGTAGCGTGAAAAGCAGGAAAAACATTGCTTCCAGTTGGAAAAGGTTGCCCCATTACTAATTGCTTTGAAGTATTAGTGGTATCATTCAATGGAGAACAGCTATGATTCATATCACAAGCTGTAAACGCATCCGTTACCCCAGTAAAACCAGCCGGAGCACCAACTATTCCTGGCCCCTGAAATTCCTGATCATTGAAAGTTCTTTTGCAGGAGCAGGAAGACAGTATTGACATCGCTGCAAAGCCAACGAGCAAAAAGGAGTAAAACAGGATCTTTTTCATATCAAATCGGTTTTAGGTATTAGAATTTCAAGATGAAACTCATGAACAACTGATTGAATGTGTAATTACTTGTAGAGAGATTATTTCTCGTTACCTGACTGGTATTGTAGATGACCGAAGCCTGAGCGTAGTCCGCGAAACGGAATCTTAAGCCTCCGCTGTATATATTCTCTGAACCGTCATAATTGTAAGCGGTAAAGCTGTTCACCAGGTTAAATTGGTCTCTGTTTACTAGGTATTCGTTTCCTTTGGCCGCTAGTGTTTTCATACCGAAAATCAAATCCACTCTTTTCAACGTTTCTACCGCTAAACCGGCATCGATCAAGGTAGATTTGAAATCTACTGTGGCTGCGCCGTCACGCATTGTGTTTTCTGTACGAATGCCTCCTGATAAGGTAATCAAACGGTTAATTTTAGCTAAACCACCGATATCAACGGAAGCACCTGCTTTGATGCCTGTGAATTTTCTAAGGGCATCCGTACCTTCTCCTTTGATCTCAGACAACATGTCAACGGATACTTCCAACGCGATATTGTGAAGGGAAGTATCGGTAGCTAATGTGGCACTGAAACCTACACGGTTAGGTGTTGCCTGTCCGTAAGGAGTGATGTTACCGTATTGAGGCAAAAATGCGCCCAAAATCGTCTGGATATTTCTATTGTATACTTTTTCATCCGTGATACGGTCAAATGCCATCTGACCTCTGTTGGTTGTATTCTGATTCACCATCGGGAAGATAGAAGGGTTCACACCAACGTTCACACGCTGCGTTTGTGCTGTCGGACTGCTGAATTGTGCCCCTACGTTACGGTAAGAAGCCGTCAAATTCAACTTTACAGGTTTTACATTTACTCTTACTTCCGGTTGATAGAAGTAATCGTCGTAAGCGTTTGAAGTATCTGCTGATTTATTAGAGAAGCTGTAAGACGATGTACCACCTTCAATGCTTGCACCTAATAACAAGGCATCATTTTCCCATTTCAGGCCAAGATCTCCCGACCATACGGTATTTTTCAAAACAGTAGTTGTTTTGGCTACCGGAAGATCGGTAAACGTAACCATGTTGACACCGAATCTCAAGAATTTGCTTTGCGTCACGTCTAAACGACCACCGGCTAAAATTCTATCCGGAATCGCTTGTTCGTTGGTTGCGTTCGTACGCACACCAAATAAATTCACACTGATGCGATCAAAGATGGCTACTGAGTCCACATTGTAAAACAATTGCACCCCTTGTAAACGCCATTTGTTACCTACGTAGAAGTTTTCATATTCCAAGATATCTCTTCTTACTTTGAAGGCATCCGCTTCGAAACGGCTGGCAGAAGGATCTTTCGCGTTGAATACCGTGTAAGGCGTCATACCGATGTAGATATCACCCAATTCGTATTTCAACGAGCGGCCAATCTGACCATTGAATTGCAACTGACGGAATTCAAAGTAAGTGTCCTGACCGTAGAAGGAACCGTACGGGTTCTTCACACGCAAAATAGCATTCGCGTTAAAAATTTTATTGATGGTCAGATCCATGTTCAAATCGAACAAGGTATATCCACCCAATCCTTTGGCAGGAGAAATGGTATCATTGTCCACCAGGTTGCCTTGTAATTTATCGCTTGTAAGAATAGAACGGCCCAAACCTCCTATCTTAAAAGTAGTGTTTTTGTTCAACACCTGCGCATTAGCTGTTACAGCGGTAACCCAAATAACGATCGCTAATAAAAAAACATTCTTGTTCATTATACTAAGATTTAAAAGAAGATTTTTAATTCAACATTGGTTTCATATCCCTTGAACTCATCCATCACAAAGTTTTTGTCTTTGTGATCCATCCAGGTTTGGCGAATGTGCAGACCCGCATTTTTGGCGAAGTCATAATCTACACCCAAGGCGTAAGCATGACCTACCTGATCCAATGGTTTGCCGTTAGGCGCTAGTTGTGTACGGGAACCACCCATAGCTCTTTCTATACCGAAGTTTCCTACTACTGATAATTTCTTGGTCAATTTATAAGAAGCGGTAAAGTCTTCGTAGAATACGCGGATGAACGCATCGTTATTTGTCGGTGCAAAAGCCACGTGATCCTGAGCTGTATTGTAACTGTTATAGTTCAAGAAAACCAAGTCTCTGTTGAATAGCGTGATTTTGTATTTCAACAATAACTCCAAGGCACTGTAACCTTTCAGGTAGTTGTTGTCGATACCGTTGGCTTTATCTGTGATGCTTACCACTTCCCAAGTTCTCATCCAGCCACTTTTCAAACGGCCATAGTTACCACCGGCGTTAAACCAAGGATGGAAACGGGAACGGGAGAAAGCGTTGACACGGTGTTGGAAGGTTACCGTATCTCCACTTTTTGTTAAGTCCTGGCTCCATGCACCGCCGAATTGAATTTTCAATTTGCCGATGTTCTTTTCCATCTTCAAGTTTATTCCCTGACGGTTGTTCGTAATCTGACCTACTTCCTGCGTCAGGTTTTGCATGTAGTAAATATCATACAACACATCCGTAGACGCTTGCGGATTGCTGTTGAGGATAGAACCGTCCTGGCTGACCATCCATTTGTCGATGTGGTAATACTCTAATGAAATCGGCAAAGTGGTAATATCTCTATCCAATTCCGCTTTCATCGAGAAGCCAAAACCCTGTTGGTTGTGTACCTGCTTAAAATCATGCGGATTGTCGTTGTATTGTCTGCCTTTCAATTGACTTGTTCCCACTTCACCGGCAAAACGTACTTTACGCACTTTCAGGTTGAAGTCGAGCGTGTACATTTCCTGATTAAAAGGAGTTTTATTGGCTGCTGTCTCATCGTTGTAACGGCCACGGTAGTTGACACCAATTTTACCGGCTACATAACGGGTGAAAATAATTTTCTCTACTCGCACACCTACCGTATAAGAAGGAAAGTGAGTCGTATATAAACCGGTAGGTACGTTACTGTTGGTACGACCGTACAATGTCGTTACTTTCACGCCTAATGGAAGAATATCTGTCTTCGCTACAAAACCCAGCAATGGAGAACGACCGTTGGCTTCCGCACCTACGTTACGAGACAAAGAGTAATATTCTTCGTAACGTAAAGAAGAGTTTCTATACCAGTCCCAAGGCACACGGTTGAAATAACTGTCTCTGTATTCCGGTTGTCCCATGGTGAAACGGCTTAAGCCAGTCCACAATACACCACCGGCACTGATGTCAAAACGCACCGCACCGGCGTTGATTTTACCGTTGAAGAATAAGTTCTGACGAGAGCTCGCGCTTCTTCCACCTGAACCGTCCGGGTTACCCGTCATGGTGTTGGCAAAAGAGTAACCTACGTTGAATAAGAATCGAGGAGAGATTCTGGAGGTCATGTTGAATTCCAATTGCGGGAACCCTCCCCCTACGTTGGTACCGACACTGGCCAATGGATAATCATAGATCGAAAAGTTCTTAGGAGAACTGATCATGTCGCTATAATACTTGTCCATGTTTCTGTAGATCGTAAGCAATCTGATGGTACCAGAAACCTGAATGTTGTCCAGGACGTTGTTTACAAAAGCGGCTGCTCCTGTTGTCTGTCTGTCTGCGGGGTTCAAGAAGTTATAAGCAGAAGACGGATTCGGATCCGGTCCTCTGAATTTGGTGCTTGCATAAGGGATCCCAATCTTGGGAGCACTTGAAGAAGCAGTTTCCTGATCTTCGGTATCTGGCAGTTTATCCGTTGCGTAAGTATTGAACGACAACAATAAGCTCCCTAGAAACCAGAATGAAATACGTTTTTTAAAATTCATTTCCATTTTTAGTGGCATCGATTAAAAAGTAATTAATTCCTCCAGCGTTTTTTAATAGTTCTTCTGCGGCAAGGTTGTAATACATTGACCAACTCGTCTGCCAAAGGAGTACCGGAGATTTTTCCTGTACCAGGTTTTTTCTCTAAGTAATCACCTGTGATTTCCCAAATGATCACACCTGCTGCTTCGTTTTTCACTACATATTCCGCTTTCAATCTCACGGATCTGGGATTGTCGTAGGACAAGAATGTTTTCTTTTCTTCGCTGATCATGTAAGGCACCTGAGCAATGCTGTCCCACTTCTCTACGAAGCCGCCTTTGTCTTTCTTTAATAAGATATTGTAATACTGAGGAGAACCTTCGTCTTCAATGAACGTGCGGTCATCTGTTTTTTGCGTTTCGTTTTTACCGTACAAGGCAGGCTTGCTGTCCTTGAACTTTAAGCTTCTTCCGTAGAAACCAACACCCAGATTGATTTTCTCTGCGGGGACGTTATAGGTATTGCGCAGTAATTTGAAAGCGACATCCATACTGGCACTTGATCCGGAACCCGGTGCATATAGTGGAGAGTTATGGTTAGCATCTTCACTCCATGTACCGTTATAGTCATAGCACATCATGTTGAAGTAATCCATGACATTAACCAATTTGTCGTATTCGATGTAATCCATCTGAGACTTGTTGGCTCCGAAAGCGGCAGTTAACAAAAATCTGTATTTAATCTTCTTTCCATAAGCATCGATGGAGTCGCGGATCGATTTCATCAACAACGTAAAGTTTTGTTTGTCTTCCGGACCACTTTTATGATCCGCATATCCCGGGTATTCCCAGTCAATGTCAATACCGTCAAACTGATAGTCTTTCAACAACTTCACACAGTTAGAAGCAAAAGCTGCTCTTCTTGCCGGATCCTTGGCCACTTTAGGGAAGTTTTCAGATAAAGTCCATCCACCGATAGAAACCATGAGTCTTACTCCCCAGGCATGAGAATAGTCAACCAATGAAGTATTTTGAATGTAAGCAGGTTGTACCGCACTTGACCAATCGTATTTACCTCTAAGCAACACGCTGTCTGCCCACTCATCGGTACCAAAAAGGTTACCCAAGGTGTCAGTTTGATAGAAAGAATAGTTTAAAACGGTATAGCGAGTATAATCAATGTTTTCAGGTGCCAATAACTGCCCCCTGTCGTACCATTGCCAGGAAGGGTAATAACCGATAATTTGACGGCAAGTAGGATTAATTTCAGGGCCAGTCACCGATAAAGTGTCTTTTTCCAGGTTGTCTTTGGTAGGAGGAGTGATAACTTGCGAAAACGAGTCCGTTACCGCGAAAAGCATACAACCCAAAAATAGAATTCTAAACAGCTCTTTCATTCGTAAATATTAATGCTAAGTAAGATGCTAATTGAGGCAAGTAAGATGTTATTATCCACTTTACATTCTAATTGCTCCAACAAATCTACCTTATTATTCTAATATCAACAAAATATTTCAATAAGATAGGTAATAAATGCAATATCAGGGGCTTTGCTTTTTCTTCTATAAGATTTGCAAAAAACTCTACTCATATTTAAGTATGCTGACAGTCAAATCCGTAACTTTAGAATAACTACCCTTCAAAAAAACTTTTTATTGAAAAATTCTTGAAATTATTCAATAACTTTTTTAGCTCAATAATGGAATTTAAATAACAAGAATATGAACACTTACCCATCCCTCACCTTCTTTCATTAAGTTTTACAAAAAAAGATCCATGCGTTTTAATCGCAAGATTTATGTTCTTTTTGAGGAGGAAAGCTTTTTTCGGGAGGAACGTGTGATCTAACTTTTTTCGGGAGTCTTGCAGACCAAAAAGGGTTGTTCTGAACTAATATTTAAATTATATTTAATATGATTTTTATCATCAGATTTATAAATCACGACCAATGAAGATTCCTTTTCAGAAGATTACAGCCTTTACCTTATTATGCTGCACGATTGCCCTTATTTCATGTTCCACTCCTGAAGCGGTTGCTCCTACCGGAACAAGTAATCCGGTGGACAATAGCCCTTTGGCGAATGAAATCATGATCAATGGCTACTTTCCGAGTTACAGACCATTAACTTACTTTTCTTCAGCAGATTACAGCAACCTTAGCATTGCTTATTTTGCTTTTATCGTGTGCGATGCCAACGGCAATATTGTAACCAACAGCACGAATGAAGGCAAAATGGCTGCTATGATCACCGCAGCACATGCTGCCAATACAAAAGCTTATTTAAGTTTTGGAGGAGGAGGTTATTACGGTTCTACTACCTTTTACGACATGGCCCGTAATGCCACTTCCAGAAAAGAATTTGCCCATCAGGTCAAAACCTTTTGTTTGGCCAAAGGATTTGATGGCTTTGACGTCGATTGGGAGGGTCTGGCAAACAGCAGCCAGGGTTTGGCTCATGAAGCTTTGCTGACAACACTCAAAGACACCTTGCACAATGCCGGGTTGGGTCTGGCGGTTACTGTTCAACAAGGAGGCAGTGCGAGCTTTTTTACACAGACCGGCATCAATCAGGCGGATTTGGTACAGATCATGTCTTACGATGCCACAGGCACCTGGTCAGGCAGTCCTGAGGACCAGCACAGTTCTTATGATTTCGCCAGTGCAGGGATCTCTTTCTGGAAAGGCAAAGGGATAGCGGCCAGTAAACTGGTAGTTGGCGTTCCTTTCTATGGCTATAACTTTTCCAACATGCCTTGTCCTTGCGCAGCCGTTACTTACTCCAGTATTGTAGCTGCTTATCCAGACCTGGATGATAATACAGATTATTTATTTACCGGCACATACGCTGATACCTATTTCAATGGTGCTTATACGATTAGTCAAAAAGCAAAGTTAGCCCGTACGCAACGTACTTCAGGTATTATGATATGGGAGATCTCACAGGATGCTACGGGCTCTAAATCACTGCTCACAAAGACCGTAGCCTCTTTAGCTGCAATAGGAGTATCCGTAAAAAAGCTTACGAATTCTATTCCATAAAAATAGGGACGAGCCAGGAGCACGGCGGTACGAAATATATTTG
>JAQBNS010000055.1:37500-38746 GCA_028288405.1 Chitinophagaceae bacterium | reverse complement strand
TACTACAATTTCACCGAGCTCACGGCTGAGACAGCGCCCAGATCGTTACACCATTCGTGCAGGTCGGAACTTACCCGACAAGGAATTTCGCTACCTTAGGACCGTTATAGTTACGGCCGCCGTTTACCGGGGCTTCAGTTCAGAGCTTCGCCTTGCGGCTAACTCCCCCCCTTAACCTTCCGGCACCGGGCAGGTGTCAGGCACTATACTTCAACTTTTCGTTTTCGCAGTGCCATGTGTTTTTGTTAAACAGTCGCCTGGGCCATTTCTCTGCGATCTCTCTATTGCTAGAGGAGACACCCCTTCTCCCGAAGTTACAGGGTTATTTTGCCGAGTTCCTTAGCCATGACTCACTCGCGCACCTCAGGATTCTCTCCTTGACTACCTGTGTCGGTTTGCGGTACGGGCTGTTAAATAATTAACGCTTAGAAATTTTTCTCGGGAGCAGGATTAGGACAACTATCTGCGCAACCGTAGTCTTGCAGTACTATCACCTTCGACATTTCGTGCGGATTTGCCTACACAAAATATATCTACGGGCTTTAACGCTCTATTCCGTCAGAGCGCGTGTCTTTCACTTCTCCGTCCTTCCTTCACTTATTTAACAGGTATCAGAATATTAACTGATTGTCCATCGATTACTCCTCTCGGATTCACCTTAGGTCCCGACTAACCCTGATTCGACGAACGTTGATCAGGAAACCTTAGTCTATCGGTGAGCAGGATTCTCACCCGCTTTATCGTTACTTATACCTACATTTGCTTTTCCATACGCTCCACAGGACCTTACAATCCCGCTTCGCCGCTGAATGGAATGCTCCCCTACCAGATATGCACATAATGCATAAATCCAAAGCTTCGGTACACCACTTATGCCCGTTTATTATCGATGCCCTGTCGCTCGACCAGTGAGCTGTTACGCACTCTTTAAATGAATTGCTGCTTCCGAGCAAACATCCTGGCTGTCTCTGCAACTGGACCTCCTTTGTTCAACTTAGTGGTGATTTGGGGACCTTAGCTGTTGGTCTGGGTTCTTTCCCTCTCGGACAGTGACCTTAGCACCCCTGCCCTCACTCCTGGGTATATTTAATGGCATTCGGAGTTCATCAGGATTTGGTAGGATTTGACTCCCCCTAGTCCTATTGGTAGCTCTACCTCCATTAAACTTGACCCCAAGGCTGTCCCAAAAGACATTTCGGGGAGTACGAGCTATTTCCCAGTTTGATTAGCCTTTCACCCCTACCCT
>JAQBNS010000055.1:0-35000 GCA_028288405.1 Chitinophagaceae bacterium | reverse complement strand
CTGAGCCAGGATCAAACTCTCCATTGTAAAGTATTTTATAGATGCCGTAGCATCTCATTTTATGTCTGACCCCAACTCCTCTTAATATTAATCTTTTGATTAAAATTCGTCTTTATTCATTTCCATCATTCCAAAGAACTTCCGTAATCCTCGTTCGGATCACCTCGTCTAAAACAAAACTTTCACATCTTGTCTCATTAATTTATTGTTAAAGCATCTCTTTAACGGGTTGCAAAGGTGTAGGTTTTTTTTCTCCCTACCAAATTCTTTACACTATTTTTTCTTTTTTATTTCAAGCGATGAGCTGCTTTACTTATTCTCCGTAAAAGCGTTTCTTTAACGGGTTGCAAAGGTGTAGGATTTTTTTGAGAAGACCAAATCAAAAACACATTTATTTGAAGTTATTTTTGTGTTTTTCGTCTTTCAACCTCGTTTTAAGCGGATTAGAAGTTGAAACTTTTTCTTGTTTCAGAAGCTGTTAAAACCGACTCGTCCAAACCTTTTTCCTTCAGCTTCTCTAAAGGGGGATACAAATGTATAACAAGCCTCCGGATTTTGCAACTTCTATTAAAAATTAATTTCTTCTTTTATAGACAGGAACAGTACTACATGGTTCTCCATACATCAAGCTTGCAACGTAAGGGGTCAGTAAACGAGTGAGTTCCGCAAATGCATACGCAGGTACAGGGTGTTTTCCACATCCTTTAATTACGACTTTTGAATCTGTATAAGAAGAAAGATTGATTGATGATAAGGCATCTGAAAACAATTTATGTTCTAATTCCTCCAGCGTTCCAAAAATCACTTTGTTGGCTACCGGTTGTAACTTGGTCACTAAAACCATCACAGCCCAAGAAGGAATAATGGCATCTGCCGAACAACATACTGCCACATTCTTGTCCTTATATTGTAACCAATCGTGAGTCGCTACAAAATCTCTAAAATCTTTTTCCCTGAGAATAAGCCCTTGAAAAAGTAAACTCGACATGTCAAAGGCGATACGCTCTCCAGGAGCATAAAAATCATCCAAATCGATGGTTTTTAATGCACTGTTTGCTACTCTGTTTACTATTTCTTCACTCATGACGGGAAATTCGGTTTTAACGGTTTTAAGTGACTTTCTGAATCCTTTAAATAAAAGGGTTCGAAATAAGCCAGGTCTTCAAAAGCTTTTGCTTTATACTTTTCTGTTGCAAAACTTCCTAACCATTTGGCAGATGGCTGAAAATCTGAATCAAATAAAGCCTTGGTATCCTTCAACACCAAAGAAGTCTTTTTTGCTCCGTTACCGATGAAATATATTTTATGATGTTCCAATTGCTTCTTAAAAGAGTCCTCCTCTAAAATCAAAGACTGCACCTTATCTATTGTCGTTCCTTTTGTATCTCCCAGCCAATAATACACTTCCATGCGTCGGGCATCAAACATAGGACAAATGAGACCTTCTGTTAAACCCTGATTTTGCACAAAGCCTTTTGCCATTGCTTCCAATGTAGGTACGGCAATCAATGGAATGTCATGTGCATCACAAAATCCTTTGGCTGTAGATACACCAATGCGTAAACCGGTATAAGAACCAGGTCCTGCTGAAACAGCAATGGCTTGGAGCCCCTCAAACCCAACTCCGGCTTTCTGGAGCACCGCATCTACCATTGGTATGATAAGATTGGAATGGCTATTGACAGATGCGATTTCTTCCCATGCTATTAAATTACCATTGCTAAAGACAGCAACAGAACATACACTAGAAGAAGTTTCTATACAGAGTATCATGAAGTATAACCGAATAAAGAAAGCAGACGAATGCTTTTGTCTACAATGATGATCAACAAAAATCCGGCATAAATAAGAGAAATCCAACGCGGAGCTAATTTATGTGCCGCAGCCACGCCTAAAGGAGAAGTAAATAATACGGTGGCGGACAAGGCCAGGCATATGCCAGGAATAATGAGTCCTATACTCTCTTCTATAGGAGGCGAAATTGAGGTATTAAGATTTACAAGGGTAATAGCAAGAGATGATAGCATAATTACTCCCATCGATATGGCTCCTGCTTTCCGAATGTTGATGTTGAAAAAACGATTGAGTAATGGAATAACAATAATCCCACCGCCCAACCCGGAAGCGGCGGCTACAAGGCCACTGAACGTACCAATCGCTAGCAATCCCCATGTGGGAACTTTCTGAACAGAATCGTTGGCGGGAACAATGGCACCTTTCAATATGAGCACCACCATGTAGATGAGCAAGATAATCAGGCAACACAAAAAAACTTTCATAGAAAATAACTCGGTGTTGATGAAAAATTTCAGCGAAAGTCCCGATACGATCATTGCAGCTATTCCTATGATCAATATAGGTTTCGGATAATAATATTTTTTCTTATAGTGCGTATAGTTCGCCGCAAGGGATGAAAAAAAAATGGCAGCCAGCGAATTGGCTATAATGACTTGCGCCTGCCAGGCTGGGGGAATGTTCCAGAAATGCAACGCATAAGGAATAACGAAGATGTATATAATTCCTCCACCTATGCCCAATAGCCCTGATACAAAACCACCAATAACACCGGCGATCAATAGCAAAGCATAAGCTTCCCAAGGCATATTACTTCCCTGATAAAATTTTCTGATACTCAGTCGGAGAAGCCAACACTTTTAATGCTGCCTTCAATTCATTATCGTATTTGAACGATGCTTCAATCAAGCCTTTTTGTAAGTAGTAACGAGAAATAATTTCTTCTTCCAGTCCTCGCTTGATCTCTGCTTTGAAAGTAATCAAGTCTTTGTCCTTGCTGTGTTTGATCTGTTGCTTGAAGTCTTCCAACTGCACTTTGATGGCATCGTAATACTTCTCTTCTTTTGACTCTTCTTCCAATTCGGTGAGTGTCTTTTCGATCTGAGTAGCATACTCAAAGTCTTTTTTCTCAACCCACTTCACAAAGTCCGCATACTCTGCATCGGACAAGGTAAAGTCTCTTGCAAAAGAAATGGTGGAATGCTGTATGTAATACTGGGTGCCGTAATCAAACAGTAAATTTTTATTGACCAATCCGATTACAACCGGCGGAACCGATTCTTTGTCTACCTCAACATCCGGTTTTACTCCTCCTCCATCACGAACGACTCTGCCACTAGCCGTTTTGAAATTATGCTGTAAAGAATCCGGAATTTTACCTACACTGCCGTCTTCGTTTCTGTTGCTGTAATCAATGGCCTGAATGCATCTGCCACTTGGGGTGTAATACTTTGCGGTAGTAATCTTCAATTGAGAATTATAGCTCAGAGGACGGGTGGCCTGCACCAAACCTTTACCAAATGAACGTTGCCCTACAATTACTCCTCTATCATAATCCTGAATTACCCCGGAAACAATTTCGGAGGCCGAAGCACTGCGGCTATTGATCAAGATAACGATTGGAATTTCTATGTCTTCCGGAACCTCTGTTCCAAAATATTCTTTATTCCACTCTGCAATTTTTCCTTTGGTACTTACAATGAGTTTGTCTTTCGGTACAAATAGATTAGAGATACCGATGGCTTCACTCAATAACCCTCCGGGATTTCCTCTCAAATCTATAATGATGGACTTTGCTCCTTTTTGTTTCAATTCGTGAACAGCTTTCTGAACATCTTTAGCCGCATTGGCTGTAAATTCAGACAGTTTAATGATACCTGTTTCAGGACCCACCATGCCGCTGTACGGGACGTTATCGATTTTAATTCTTTCTCTTTGTAAAGTCAGTTCGACAGGTGTTGTCGTTCCTACTTTAATGACAGAAATCTTAACCGCAGTACCCGCCTGTCCTTTCAATAACTTACTGATATCGCCGGTATTTTTATTTTTAATCGCTATACCGTCTATGCTGATAAGCTCATCTCCAATAATCAAACCTGCTTTATGTGCAGGAAAACCTTCGTATGGCATGAGTACCAAGCACTTCTCATCACGGTTACCGATGACACATCCAATACCACCGTACTGGCCTGTCATGTGTGTGCGGTAATCTTCTATATCGTCTTCAGGAATATAATTGGTATAAGGATCCAACGACTCCAACATCGCTTCGATCCCTGTATTCATTAAAGTAGAAGGATTAACCTCGTCTACATAATAGGTATTCACCTCTTTGTACAAGGTGGCGAAAATGTCAAGGTTACGAACGATTTCAAAATATTTATCTGTAGTAGTAAAAGCTGTACTTGCTATCACTACAAGGGTAAGAGCTGCGAGGTACCAACGTTTTTTCAAACTATTCATAGAGATGATTTTTCAGCGCTGTTAAGTTCTTCAACTAAGTACACTATTTAAATTCAAGCTCATCCGTATTCTAAATTAACGAATGATTGAAATGATTAAATGATACTTATGGTGCTAAAGATTAATTTGTTCAATATAACGGTTGAAAACGACATTTAATTTCTTTTCGATGTCTTTGTAGAGCATTTTTTCTTTCCCTACATAGACAATGCCAATGCAATATCCACGGGCATAATCCAGGGCGCGTTGTCTGTGGTGAAGTCGATAGGCCTCCCTGATACAGCGTTTGATGTAATTTCGATCTACTGCCTTCTTAAAAGATTTCTTTGGAGCTCCGGTTAGAAAAAGTGGTTTAGCCTCCGGGTTACCTGATTTAATATACCAGCATTTGAAGGGATATATAAAAAAAGATGAACCCTTCTTAAAGAGTTCATCTATCAATATCTTACTCTTCAGTTTTTCGTCTGAAGGGAAAATAAACAAGGGGTCGTATTCTTTTGGTATGTCCAAAAGCAACGTAAGGATTACTTCGAATGTTTCTCAGAAGAAACAGTCAATTTATGACGGCCTCTGGCTCTACGAGCAGCAATAACTCTTCTACCGTTAGCGCTTTCCATTCTGTGCATGAAACCGTGCTTGTTCTTTCTTTTTCTATTCGAAGGTTGGAATGTCCTTTTCATATGAGTATTTCTTTAATATTGTGAGCGTATGAACTGCCTTTCTCTATTCACATAAAGTAGGGGTGCAAAACTAACTTAATTACGTACATTTTCAAAACAATTTTGAAAAATTAATCAGGAAGTCCTTATTTGCTATAAAAATCTACTCTATTATGATCCAATATACCATTTCCTGTGCTAACCGCATGAGCCAAAACATACAAATAAGGCTCTTATTTGAAGCAGAAGGCAATGAAATTGTAGCGTTGGAACTCCCCGCCTGGAGACCGGGAAGGTATGAGTTTCAGACTTATGCCAGAAATATTTTTGCCGTTTATGCGTTTGATGCGGCACAAAAGCCCCTGAAAGTTTATAAAAAAGAACGAAATACCTGGTGTGTCGAAACGAAGGAACGAGGCCCCGTTGAAATACATTACCAATATTCCTGCACTCAACTGGATGCCGGAGGATCATGGGTAGACGATATGCTCTTTTATATCAATCCTATCAATTGTCTGTTTTATGTGAAGGGAAGAGAAAAAGAATCCTGTACTCTCACATTAGATCTGCCGGATGATTCATCAACAGTAGCCACCAACCTTTCTTTTAACAATGGAACTGCTCAGGCAGAACATTATTTCAGATTGGCAGACAGCCCGTTTTTTCTTTCTTCCCGGCAAGGACATGAAGTTTACCAAGTGAATGGTATTTCCTTTCACATCTGGACACATGGAGAAACAACCTATGACAAGACTATACTGTTGACTCATTTCCGTGCCATTACCGCCGTCCAATTGGCAGCGATGCATACGTTTCCTGAAAAGGAATACCATTTCCTGCTATTATTGTTTCCATTCACACACTATCACGGTGTAGAACATCAGCAATCTACTGTCATTACCTTAGGTCCTGCGCAGGATTTAGCCAAACCGCATTTGTATGAAGAGTTGATCAGTATTTCATCGCACGAATTATACCATACCTGGAACATCTGTAAAATAAGGCCGGCAGAGATGTATCCTTATCGTCTGCACGAAGAAAATTATTTCCGTACCGGATTTGTAGCCGAAGGCATCACAACTTATTTAGGAGAATACTTCTTGCGTCAAAGTGGATTTTTCAGTGAAGAACGTTTTTTAGTAGAGATTGAACAATGGTTTAACCGACACCTGATGCACCGTGGATTAGAGCGGGCTTCTCTATCGGACTCGTCCTTTGATCTTTGGGTGGACGGCTATGCAGGCAGTTCGGCAGATTATAAAGTTTCTATTTATGTAGCCGGTGCACTTTCAGCCATTGCTCTTGATTTACAGATTCGCCTGGCCAATGAGAATAAATCCATCTTTGACTTGATGCGAACACTCTATCAGGAAAAAGCGCTAAAGGAAGAAGGTTATACGGAAGCAACCTTACACAAAGAAATACAATCGTTGATTGGTGAAGAAGAGCAAAACTTCTGGACCCATTGTATTACCGGACATTTCATAGAACCCTATGTCAGCAAAGCGTTGGAAGAATTTGGCATCTCTGTAAACAAAGTGTCTTCTGCTTATTCCCATGAACGTTTGCTCGGAATAAAATTCAAACCAACTTCTTCCAAACTAGACGTGGCGAAGTTGCAGATTAATTCTCCTTCAGCGTCTTTTTTCCTGGTAGACGATCAATTGCTTTCCGTAAATGACAAACCGGTCAGCACACTCCATGCGTTACAGGAAGAAATAGAACTATCGCGCTATCCTAAATTTACGGTATGGAGAAAAGGAAGAGAAGTTTCTTTCTCTATTCCCATCACAGACGAAGGCGATCATTGGGCCCTGAGGAGTGTGCAAAAAAATAGCGAAGCTTCTGATGAACAAAAGCTTCGCTACAAGAATTGGATGAGGGAGATTTCTTAAAAGAACTCCTTCATTTTTTCAAAGAATCCTTTATCGTTCTTTCCCGGATTAGGCTTAAAGTTTTCAGAGCCTTTCATTTTTTCCATGAGATCTTTCTCTTCTTTGCTCAGGGCTTGAGGTGTCCATACATTGACGTAAATGAGTTGATCTCCTTTGCCGTAACCGTTCAGGTCCTTCACTCCTTTGCCTTTCAATCTCAATATTTTTCCGCTTTGCGTACCTTGATCGATTTTGATTTTTACTTTACCATCGATGGTAGGAATTTCCAATGAAGTACCGAATACCGCATCTGTAAAGCTGATGTATAGATCGTAGATGATATTTAAACCGTCACGTTTTAATACGTCATCCTCTTGCTCTTCGATCAGGATGATCAAATCTCCCGGAACACCGCCACCGCGAGGGTAATTACCTTTACCACTCATAGACAACTGCATACCGTCAGCAACACCACCTGGCACTTTGATAGAGATTTGTTCTTCTTTTTCACTGGTGCCACTTCCATGACAATGGTCGCAACGTTCAGAAACCATTTGGCCGTCACCGTTACAGGTGGTACAAGTTGTAGCGGACACCATTTGACCCAACATCGTATTCACAACTTTGCGAATCTGACCTGTGCCGTTACAGGTGGTACATTTTTTTAGCGAGGTGCCATTTTTAGAACCATTGCCGTGGCAATGGTCACAAGCTACCTGTCTTTTTACTTTTATTTTTTTCTCTACTCCATTGGCGACTTCTTCCAATGTAAGCTTCAATTTGATGCGTAGATTAGATCCTTTACGCTGGCCACGTCCCCCGCCGCCACCACCGAAGCTACCGCCAAAACCACCGCCGAATATATCGCCGAACTGGGAGAATATATCTTCCATGTTCATGCTGCCACCACCGCCGAAGCCACCTTGATTGCCTTGGTGACCGTACTGATCGTAACGCTGACGTTTCTCCGGGCTGCTTAATATTTCATAAGCCTCCGCTGCTTCCTTGAATTTTTCTTCCGCTGATGGATCATCCGGATTTTTATCGGGATGGTATTTGATCGCAAGTTTACGATAAGCCTTCTTTACATCTTCTGCCGAAGAGCCTTTCGGTACGCCCAATATGTCGTAATAATCTCTCTTTGCCATGACTTAAGCTCCTATGACTACCTTTGCAAAACGGATTACTTTTTCGCCTAAAAAATAACCTGACTCCACTTCATCCACCACTTTGCCTTTTTGTTTGGCATCGGTAACAGGAATCTGTGTAATGGCTTCGTGCAACTCACTGTCAAAGGCTTTACCGACAGCGTCCATTTTCACCAGTCCTTTTGATTGCAATGTTTTTACTGTTTTATGATAAATCAATTCTATACCTTCTCTGATCGCTTTTGTTGACTCATCATGGCCAATGGCTTTTAATGCTCTTTCAAAATCATCTAAAATAGGCAGAACAGAGATCATGACATCCTCTCCTGCCGTTTTGACAAGATCCATTTTTTCCTTAGACGTTCTTCTTCTGAAATTTTCAAATTCTGAGTATAGACGAAGGTATTTGTCCTTCATCTCAGCTAGCTCCGCTTCTACTTTCTGAAGAGGGTCCAATGCTGTTTCTGTGGTTTCTTTTGCTTCCTCTGCTGAAAACTCCTGATTCTCTACTGAATCATTGACTTCGTTTTCATTGCCCACATTCTCTGTTTTATTGTCTTGCATGATGTATTGCTTTTGTCGTGTTCTTGTTCAATCAATTACTTTGCCAGTTGGTTTTGCGCTGACATTTTGTCGGAACTACTGGCTGTTGATGGCTTTCCAGATTAAATCCTTCAATGGTTGAATATTTTTACCCGTAACAGAAGAAATGAATAGCACAGGAATTCCTTTAGGGCACTCCTTCTTCATGGCCTCTTCCAGTTCGTCGTCGAGCATGTCAGACTTAGAAACTGCCAATATCCGTTTTTTATGGAGCAGTTCAGGATTATACTTTTGTAGTTCTCCCAATAGAATTTCGTAATCCTTCGCGATGTCATTAGAATCGGCAGGAACCATGAACAACAAAATAGAATTGCGTTCAATGTGTCTTAGGAAACGGGTGCCTAATCCTTTACCATCCGCAGCCCCTTCAATGATACCGGGGATATCAGCCATGATAAACGACTTATAATCGCGGTACTGCACCACACCTAAGTTCGGGACCAAGGTGGTGAAGGGATAATCAGCGATTTCAGGTTTAGCAGCCGATACAACAGAAAGCAAAGTAGACTTGCCCGCATTAGGAAACCCTACTAAACCAACATCTGCCAATACCTTCAACTCCAGAACGATAATCCGCTCTGTCGCCGGTTGGCCTGGCTGTGCGTATTGCGGAGCCTGATTGGTCGACGATTTAAAATTTTCATTCCCCAATCCTCCAAGACCGCCAGGGACAAGGATTTCCAGTTGCCCCTCTTGTGTAATTTCCATCAAGACTTCACCTGTTTCAGCGTCTTTTGCGATGGTACCCAATGGTACTTCCAGAATTTCATCTTCTCCGTCAGAACCCGTTCTTCTTGCCGGCGAGCCATTTTGACCATCCGTTCCGAGAACGTGCTTGCGGTATTTCAAGTGCAATAAAGTCCACAATTGCGTATTTCCTTTGAGCATGATATGTCCACCATGTCCGCCGTTACCGCCATCAGGGCCGCCTAATGCGCTGTGTTTATCTCTGAGAAAATGCGAAGAGCCGGCACCGCCAGCTCCCGATTTGCAGTAAATTTTTACGTAATCTATAAAGTTTGATGAAGCCATTTAAAATTAGTGGTAAGTGATAAGTAGTAAGTGGTAAGTAAGAAGCGGTAAGCAATACGCTGCTTACAACTTATCACTTACTACTAAATTATTTTGCTGCATCAATCACGTCAGTAATGGAAGTAAATATCTGATCGATATTTCCGATACCATTTACCTTGTGCAGCTTGCCTTGTTTTTCGTAGTATGGTAATACGTGAACGGTTTTGCTAAAATATTCATCGATACGCTTTAATACTTTTGATTCTTCATCGTCTGCGCGGTTCGACACTTTTTTTCTTTCTTCTATTCTTTTCTTTAATTCTCCTTCGTTCACGTCAAGCGCTACTACAGTGGAAATTTTAGATCCTGATGCTGCTAACATATTGTCCAATGCTTCTGCCTGACCAACTGTTCTTGGGAATCCGTCGAAGATAAATCCTTTGGCACCTTTGTGCCCATCCATGGCAGACTTCAACATGTCAATGGTTACACTATCCGGAACGAGCAAACCGTTCTCTGTGTATTCTTTTACTTTTTTACCAAGGTCAGTACCGTTTGCAATATTTTCTCTGAAAATATCTCCAGTGGAAAGGTGCGTTAAAGCATACTTAGCAATCACTTTTTCACTTTGAGTACCTTTTCCGGCTCCCGGAGGGCCAAACAAAACAATGTTTAACATAGTTAGCAATTAGATTTATGAGGGGACAAAAATACGAAATCTAATGGGATTGAAGCACTTATTTTCTATAAAATACATACACCGGTAATAAGCGAGGAGCAAGGAGGTACGAGCGAGGAATTCCGTTCCTCCTCGCTCGTACCTCCTTGCTTTTACAGTTTTTCCATGAAATAGCGGTATAAATCTATCATTGATTCTATATCAGCCTTAAATACCTTTTCGCGGGGGCTGTGTACCCCGGATTCGGGAGCTCCTACAAAACACCAGTCAAACGGATAGGGAGAAGATTGCAACTCTCTGGCATCACTGGAGCCAAAACCTTCTACCTCCAACTGGAAGGGAGTACCTGATTCTTTGGCCAAACCGATCAATTCTCTGATCCACGTCTTGCGAGGGATTAAGCGATCGCGCATAGAAATAGCCACTCCTTTTCCATGCTCTACGCCTTCCGTTACCCAGGTAATATCACAAATCAACGCTTTGCTTACGTGGCATTGTTCGTACACATATTTGGCCAGGTAAGGTACGGACCCACCGCTGTGTTCTTCCTGAGAAGAAAAAACAATCAATCCATCTTTTAATGTTTCCGCCAACTTCAAGGCTACATACAATCCCAGGCGATTGTCCATGTAGCAGCACTGTACAGATTCTTCGTCTTCTATAAACTTAGGTTTAAAAGTTAAAGAAGTACCACGCTCTACCGTTCGGTAAAAATTAAACTGATACTCTTCTTCTTCATTGAGGTAAACTTGCCCTTCTACCTCACCTTCTCCATCACGGCCGACCAGCCAGTCGCCTTGTTCTATATGGGGAGAACCAATCGGAACCAGCTTGTTATTGTAGCGCACTGTAAACCCAATGGAATCCATGTGTACAAATACAGCTGTACGCGGTGTTCCAAATTTCCAGATCATACAATCCTGAAAATCACCTTTTACAATTTCCGGCTTAACTTTCCATTGCGCACTGTTTTTAGCATGGTAGTCCAGTAAAAAAGATTTGACAGCGTCCTCCTCACCGGAAGGAGCCTGAATGGCGCATAAATTTTGCAACAAATCCATATCGTAATTGTTAACTCTACGTTTACTATGATGACACACGAAATACCACGTAGCTCATTTTAACATTCGATCTCCATCAAACGAATGATTTAAAGGTTTGAATGATACGAATGGTCTAAAGCGTGTTTCTTGTTTAAGAAAGGACAATATCGCTATATTTGAATAGAGTAGAAAATAAAACCATGAGATTGCGCTTTGCATTTGTTTTCCTATTGACCTTCACCTTGGCAGCCCATGCTCAGAAAAAAGAGCGTGTATTGCTGCTGACTAATGATGCCATACAATTGGAATCAACCGATGCGCTGAATGCCATGTACAATTTCAAGTTCGATGAAGCGGAAGCCAAGTTCATGGAATTTCAGGAGCGTTATCCCGAACATCCTATGCCCTACTTTTTGATGGCCCTGAGCAATTGGTGGAAAATGATGCCCGATCTGGACAACGAAAAATTCACTAAACAATACGTGGACGATTTTTTTAAGTACACGGATCTTGCCATCGAGAAAGGTGAAAAAGCATTTAAAGCAGACAATGAAAACGAAGAGACCGCCTTTATACTTGCCGCTGCCTATGGTTTCAAAGGCAGGTACTATGCCGAACAGCATTCTTTCATGAAAGCAGCCGGAGCAGGCAATAACGCGCTTCAATATTTATTTAAATTTAAAGGACGTTCCGACTTAAGTCCTGAATTTGTTTTCGGTGATGCCTTGTTCAATTATTATGCAGAATGGATCAAACAGGAATATGTACTGTTAAGACCCGTCCTGGCATTTTTCCCTAAGGGTGATAAAAATCTTGGCATCAAGCAGCTGAAGCAAGTGGCTTATAATGCTTTTTATACACGTACCGAAGCACAATACTTTCTGATGCGCATTTATTACAATGAAGAAAACCGCGAGGACCTTGCTTATCCGACGGCACAATACCTTGGTGTTACCTTTCCTGACAATCCTTATTTTCAACGCATGCACGCCCGGTTGTCTTTCTCTCAGGGAAAATGGCTGGAGACAGAAAAAATTTCTCTGGACATCCTTTACAAACTAAACATCGGTATGCCCGGATACGAAGCCATATCAGGCCGCTATGCCAGTTTCTTTTTAGGACACATCAATAAATATTATTACCACGACAAACAAAAAGCAAAGCTTTACTTTGAAAAGGCAAGAGGTTTCGCAGAACAATCGGAAGCAACGGAAATGAACTACTACCTGTTTGCAACAGCAGAGCTGGCCAGGATTGCCAATGAAGAAAAGGATTTTGAGAAAGCGAAAGAATATTATCAGGTCATTCTAGACAACTCCGACAATGACCATGAGTTACACAAGGAAGCGAAAGCTTATTTAACGGCGAAGAAGAAGGAAGGGAAGAAGAAAAAATAGTTGTTAGTTGTTAGTTTAATTATTTTTTAACCTTCTTTAACTAATAACTAACAACCGGCTAACTTAAATTGGCATCACCTTCGATTCTTTGAAGGTTGATAAAATCATCATCGATTGCATGTTTCCTATTTCATCGATATCTGCCAGGGTATTTAAAATCAACTGTTGGTATGAACTGATGTCTCTCGTTAGTATCTTCAATAAAAAATCTCCGGAACCTGTGATATGATGGCATTCTATGACTTCCGGTATTTTATTGATTTTGTCTACAAATGACATGATCTGACTTTTCTTATGTGCGGAGAGAGAGATGAGCACAAACACTCCGGTGCCTAAACCCATTTGTTTGACATCTATCTCGGCATGATAACTTTTGATCAATCCGCCGTTTTCCAGCTTGCGCACACGTTCCAATGTCGGAGCCGGAGATAAGCCTATTTCTGTAGCCAATTGAGAATTGGTAATCTTTGCATTGGCCTGTAAAATCTCCAGGATATGTTTATCGATTTGGTCCAGTTTAATCGGTTGGTTAATCATAGCGCTACTTGATTCCTTTGGTTATTCTGTAATAAATATACTCAAATATCGTGGGATAAAACCATAATTTTGAAAAGGCAGGTTTCTCCACACTTATTTCGGACAATTTACCAGTAGCGATATAACGATCGACTACAACGGGCAATACGTTGATGGCTTCCGCAAATTGGAGCAATGGGTAGGTATAAAAATTATCTTCTGCAGCAGGTTTTGCCGGCACATGCTGCAAAATTTGTCCCGTATCCACTCCAGGATCGACCAAGTGAATGGTGGCTCCAAAATTTAATGCGTCATTATTCATTAAAGCTCTGTACCCCCCATGAACACCCCGGTACATCGGTGTTATGCCTGCATGAATATTAATGACAGGCATCGTAAACTGATCGAGTAAAGATTTTTTCAGGATACGTGTTCCATTGATTAAAATAAAGTCCGGCCGATGCAAAGCCAATAAATTCTTCCAATCCGCTTCGTGTACATCGTTTAATTCAATCTTTATGGAAGAGGGTATTGCCTGAACAGACAGTTTGTGATCGGCGAGAATCTGATGCCTTCTTTTTTGAGAGAACGGAACAATCAATACATCACTAAACACTTTGAATAACAATTGACCGATCACCGACACGAGACCCAATTTCTTCAGCCTGAATTTAATTTTGGCTGAAGTAGAAACCGGTTGTTCAAAAATCACTTGTTGAATTTGCCAATGGTCTTTCAAGGCATGAAACATCATCCTGCTGGTATTGCAATCAACGCCGACGAACAGGACTTTATTTTTCATCGGACTTTATTTGGTGATGGTAATCTGTTATTTCTTTCATTGTCATGGACAACATTCCAAACTCTTGTTGCAAGTACTTGTAATAGCTGATGATCTCCGTCAATTGCTCCATCATTTGTTGCGGATGTCTTCCAAAATTATGCGGATGCCACCAGAGATGATATAGCTCTCCTTTTATTGCTGCATGCTTCATGGATTCTTTGATGCGCTTAATCTTCAAAGGTTCCATAAAAGAAAGCTTGGCGTGGTAAGGCCTTAAGAATCTACTCGCAGGAATATTCAGTAACCCTTGTTCTTTTTGCAGATCCATTATGCGATATGTATGATGGCCTGAAACATTGAAATACCCGTCTGCCAGGCGAGCGATACGTCTCCATAACGTTTCTTTGTTTCTTGCACGAGCGGTATATAAGGCATGTGCTTCATTGCCTCTAAAAGAGGAGAAGCCAGACGTTTTCAAACTGTCAAGATAAGCCGTATTGTATTGATTGCGGGGAAACACAATGGACACAGGCTCTATGCTCAATTGACGACAGCGTTCAACAAATGCTGTATTGTCTTGTTCGAACTCTTCTTTTGATTGTCCTTCTTCCAGGCAATAATAATGACTGAATGTATGACTGGCCAATTCTTGAAAAGGTGTACGAAGAATTTCGTCCAGCAATGTTTTACCGAAATGATATGGATCTTCTTTTTCGCTGCTGCCAACCTCATCTAAATCCTTATAGTTGGAAAGTGCTGAGTGCTTGTATTGTGGTTTTTTTTTCGGAAGATTTTTCAGCAGTGCTTCTTTGTTGTCAAACATCAACATACCGACGGTTGCCCAGGTGACATGTATGTCCTCTTTCTTAAAAAGCGCCAACATATTTTTAACCGCTTCTCTTCCACCCAAAATAGCATCTCCATAAGACTCGATCGAACGATGGTCTTTCACACCCCAAAGGAGTTCAAAATCTAGTGAGATCGTAAAAACAGGTTTCAATATAAAATATCAATGAATGCCGTATGATAGAATTGACTAAGCAATGAGTTCATTAAACAAACGAAGATACAGCGATCGATTGGCGTGTACTGAATATTTATCTTCCACCACTTGTCTGCCCTTCTCACCCATTTGCTGACGGAGAGTTTCTGAGTCAATTAAAGAGGAGATTTTCGTGACCCATTCTTCTACATCGCTCGCAAGATAACCATTCTCTCCATCTTTTATGATGTCCTTGTTAACGCCTACAGGAGACATGATGGTTGGAATTCCCAATGCCATGTATAACAAGCCTTTCAATCCACACTTACCTTTTGTCCATTCATCATCCGGCAAAGGCATGATACCAATATCAAACGATTGCAATTCTGAAATCTCGTCTTTCTTACTCCATCCAATTCCTTGTATGCCGAGTTGATCATTTTTGTAATTATCATCTCCTAGTACTTTGAAATAAATCTTGTCTTGGTATTTCTCTTTCAGTTTTTCTAATGCTGGTATTGCAAAACAAAAATGTTCAATGGTTGTAATACTCCCGCTCCAGCCGATACAAATCCTAGTGTCCGATTTCTTGTCGTTTCTAGGTTTATATTCTTCCGTGTCAATTGTGGTTGGTATGATAGCCACATGACTGTTGTATTTTCTAGCGTAGGTGGCAAGGTATTCATTGCCTGCAATTATTAAGTCAGATAGACCAATAATATCACCTGTCTTGGAAGGACGTTTTAACCAAAGTAAGGCCTTATTCGCTGTTGCTTCTGTTTCTTGTTGTTTCCAAATGGAATCGTCGAAATCAAAAACAACTTTGGCTTTTGATTTGGAAAATTGTTTTTCAAAAAAAACAGACCCAGTCATGAATGCTTCTCTTTGAATAAAGATGATATCATAAGAGGATGCCTTATATACGTCTCTAAGTCTTTTGAAAAAGCTTTTTACAAAAATTATAAATTTTCCAAAATAATTACCTTTGCTGTAAAAAATCTTATCCGACTTTTCATCAATCAAATAAGAAAAATCACAGGTGTAATTATTGGTTGCCAGAAAGTTAAAATATTGTTCGAAACGAAAACGTTGTGAAGGAGATCGATCCGGACGATGGGCCGCAATGAATAAAATTTTTCTCATGAACTTACTCTAACCAAATAGGAGGCAGCTTCTCCTGTATTTCAATGTCTTTAAATCTAGCGCTTTTCTTAATACCAGTATTCTTAGCCCAGGTGGCCATTTTTTCTAAGCCCGACTTCAGGTCATATTTCAGGTCCCCTCCAAATACGCGGTGTGCTTTGCTATGATCAGCATAGGCATGAAGCACTTCATTCCTCGCCTCCACATGTCTGATCATTCCTTTGAGTCCTATAGCTTCCATAACGGCTTGAGCCAGTTCGTTCACGCTATAGTCTTTGTCGGCACCTATATTAAAAGTTTGGTTATAGGCTTCTTTAACATTGACGGAGTTCGCAATGTGAGGAGCAACATCTCCGATGTAACTGAATGCCCTGGTTTGCGTGCCATCACCGAATATTGTTAACGGTTTATCTTGCATGAGTTGATTCATGAAAATACCGACTACATTTCTATACTTGTCTCCAAGATTTTGATACTCTCCATATACATTATGCGGCCTAAAAATAACATAGTTCAAGCCAAACATTTCATGCGTCACTTTCAGGTCCATTTCTACTGCGTACTTTGCAATGCCATAGGGATCTTCAGGGCAAGGGGTCATTTCCTCTTTCATTGGAGGAGGCAGAGCGCCGTAAGTGGCGATGGAAGAGGTAAACACAAAACACTCCACTTTATTTTTTACAGAGGCATTGATCAGGTTTACACTGCCAATAAGGTTGTTGTTGTAATTAAATCTTTTAATAAAATGGCTTAAGCCTTCAGCAGCATAGGCAGCTAAATGGTAGACATAATTGAATTTATATTTTTCAAACAAAGAATCTATCAACTCGTGATCAAGGATCGATCCTTTGACAAAAATAGCTTCTGCCGGAAGATTCTCCTCAAAGCCTCCGCTGAGGTCGTCTAAAACTACTACCTGATGTTTCAGAGCCAAAAGATCTCTTACAACATGAGCGCCTATAAAACCTGCTCCTCCTGTTACTAACGATACTTTCATTGATATTTAAATTTTACTCAAAATAACTATTATTGTCAAATAATACCATGATTGCCAGCTATAATAGCTATTTATGACAGGGCACTACTATTTTTCAGGGATTACGATACGGCCTTGCGGTTCATTTCAGGTAAAACAATATCCTCTAATCCTGTATTTTGTACTCTGGTCTTGATTATTTTCTTAGAGAATTGGCTTTCAACTATACTCTAGCCGTCTATCCTACAAATCATTCCGCAGGATTTGTCTTCGTCATGAGTTAATTGATATAAAACGGATCAAAGCATAAAATGGTTGAGCTCCATCGATCATTATTCTATGAATAGATGCTTGTTCAACATCTAAGGTGTGAGAGGAAGTGCTTCTCCTTAAAAAAATGTGCTGAGTTCATCTTATTTCAACACACAAATCTTATCTTGTTTTCTCAAACTTGCAGAGCGCTGCGAGGTTTGATTTAAACGATCTCTTCGGAGACCTTATCTTATTCCCACGGATCTTTTATAATGACCAGCAAGCCTACGTATGAACTATTATCCGCTGCTCTCAAGCGAGATAAAAAGATACTTCTCATTGTAGCAATCGGCTTTATCGCTCGACTTTTTTATGTTTTTTTTCTTTATGAATACGTAGAGCTGCATTATTTTGGAAAAGACACTGCTTTTGCAAACACCGGAGATTTTTCGGCCTGGACAGATTCTATTAAAAATTTAATTCATACAGGAAAGTACACGGTAAACCTGGACAATGAGTACGGCTATTTTGGTAGAATGCCAGGCTATGCCTTATTCATGGCACCGTATTACTTATTGTTTGGTGAACATTATTTCACCTATGCCATTTGCTTTAGTCAGATCATACTTGACACCATCAATATCTACCTGATCTATAAAATCTTCAAACAACTTTTTCCAACCGGACACTCCCCTTACATTGCACCATTTATCTACGCGCTAAATCCTATCAACATCTTATGGTCTGCAGCCCTATATTCCGAAGGACTCTCTGTTTTTATCCTAATTCTCTCTGTCTATGTCTATACCTGTAACACACGCTCCTCTAACTATTTTATAGTAGGGCTGCTTGCCGGATTTAATATTTTAGTGCGGCCACAACTGGTTTTGTTTGCCTTTTTATTTGTCATTTTTCTATGCACAACGGTATTTATACAAAGAAATAAAAAAGCATTTATTTCATTGATTCTATTTCTATTCGGTGCTTTCTTAACCTACGCCCCATGGCCCGCACGGAATTATTTGCTGCATGACAAACTTGTTCTTACACAAGACATCAAAGGGTTTCCCAAGTGGGGTATCGATGTAAATAGCTATTTACAGTATAGCGTTTCTATACAAGGCGATTGGGAACCTCAGTTTAGTCAGATCTTACATAACCACCCTTTTCAAATTGACAAAAAGAACGCCTATGTTACGCCCACGGATTCGGCCGATTTAGCAAAAGCTGTTTTTTTATCGCAACACTATGGAAGTAGTTTTAGCAATTGGTCTGGCTACTGGAAAGAAAAGGTTCCTCGAAATCAATACGACACAACCATTTCAATACTATTTGACAAGTTGCAAAAAAATCAAATGCAGTATAACCCCTTTCACTATTGGGTTACATTACCTTTGCAAAATTTAAAAAAATGTCTTTTCAAACTTGATCTCACTCAGACTCATTCTTCTGTCATTTTTAAGATGGCCACCGTGATGTTTGTATGGAGAACATTGCTCATCCTACTCGGTCTAATTGGATCTGTGCTCTTATTTAAAAATCAGAACTTCATTTTCAAACTGATACTGTTCTTTTTTGTATCTTGGTACATCCTTATTTGTTGGGGACCCAGTGGGCAAATGAGAAATATAGAGATGCGATATTTGCTACAGGTAGATACCTTAATGATTATACCGGCTTCGTATTTTATCAGTCTTATCGTCAACCACAAATCCATTTTAGCTGTCTTAAAAAGGGGAAATTTATGATTTATTTTTTAGGCATAAACGATTTAGTATTTGCACCCATATATCTTTTTTTTATATATGTTGTGATCTATTTCATCGCCCAAAAAATAAGAGAAAGACATCTCCGTCAATATTTTCTATATGGAATTCAATTAAAACTAGCAGGAGCCATTATATTTGGATTGATCTATGCCTTTATTTATCAGGGAGCAGATACTTATGGCTATTGGATTGCAAGTAAAACCATCTATACTGCATTTTGGGATTCTCCTGTTATCTGGTTCAAGCTAATACTTCACTTTGAGCCTGACTCCTCTATTGTATATTATACCAATAAGATATATTGGTATAGAGATTTGCCGTCCTATTTCCCTTCTGCAGTCGCGGGTTTCTTTTCTATTTTTTGCTTTAATACTTATAGTGTGTTAGCGATGTGTTTAGCCATTGTAAGTTTTAATGGTTTATGGCATTTATATTTAGTGTTTTACAATTTATACCCTCAACTGCATAAAAAATTAGCCATAGCTATTTTCTATATACCTTCTGTGTTTTTCTGGGGATCCGGATTAATGAAAGAACCGTTGGTATTGGCAGGACTTGGATGGATGGTGTATGCCTTCTATTTTGGTCTCATCAAAAGAGAACGCCCGCTCAAGTGCATATTGCTAGCCATTACCAGCCTTATCATTCTCTTCTCCGTAAAACCGTACGTAATAGCCGCTCTTTTCTTCCCTATGATGGTATGGCTGTACATGCTCAATATCAAACGATTCAAAAAAACCATTTCAAAAATTATTGTAAGTTTCCTGGCAATATCTTTACAGGTGGTATTGATTTATTTCTTTCTAGATGTCATCGTAGAGAAATCAGGATTTGATTTAAGAAATTCAGATGCCATTCTAAACAGAATAAGAGAAGTAAATGAATGGATCGTATTTTCAACCAGAGAAGAAGGATCTGTTTATAACATCGGTAAATTTGATGGTACGGCAAGTGGTGCATTAGCCATGGCACCTCAGGCCCTCATCGTTGCCTTATTCCGGCCTTTCCTATGGGAGGTGAAAAACATGACCATGTTTGCAGCAGCGATAGAAAACACCTGGATGTTGGTGCTTACTTTATATGTATTTTTCAAAGCAGGTTTTTTCAGAAGTTTCCGCATCATTAGAAAAGACACTACACTCGTCTTCTGTTTTCTATACTGCTTAATACTTGCCATCATTGTTGGACTTTCGAGTGGAAATTTCGGAACGTTGGTACGGTATAAAATTCCGCTAATACCTTTTTATGTAGCAGCCATATATATTCTCCAGGCCCATGCGAATAACAAAATTGCGAGCCAGGTTTCTACTCAGCCCTCAAAATCAAAAAAATCTTTCGTACCACCTGTGCAAACAAATCAATGACCAGATTTTTTGGTAGTCCATATCTGAACCCAATTTGTATTTTGATAACAATTCCGCAACTATTTCAGGCTTTACTAATCCCGCTTTCTCAATTTTCTCTTTTGATAAATATTTTTCAATCAAATAATTCAGATCCTTTCTCAACCAGATTTTTAAAGGAGCAGTAAAGCCCCACTTGGGTCTGTTGAATAATTCTTCCGGCAAGTATTTGTAAAGGATTTGTTTTAAAATATGCTTATGATCACCTTTTTTATACTTGAGCGCAGGATCTACATTTAGTACATATTCTATCAAGCGGTAATCAAGCAAAGGCTCTCTTAATTCCAACGCATAGCGCATGCTCGCTATATCTACTTTGTACAAGAGGTCATCTCTCAGGTAATAATTCAAATCAAACAAGGATTGTTTTTCCATTTTAGATAAGCTCCTTGCATGCTTATTGGAAAGTAAGTAATCAAAATTGGAAATTTCACCTTTCAGTAATTCTTTGGTCTTACCCTGAGAGAAAGCACCTGCTTCCTGAGAATGAATATGTGTGGCTATACTGTTATAATTTTCATAGGACATAATCTGAGCTGCATTTTTATACTTGCTCGACAGCACATTAAACAATAGCGCCATCGGATGGCGAAACGCTCTTACCGGAAGGTAACTCAACCTTTGTGGCCAGAGGTATCTATTGTAACCGTGAAATAATTCGTCGCCACCATCTCCTGTAAGACATACCGTTACATTGTTGGTCTTCGCAATTTGTGACACAAGCAACGTAGGAATAGCAGAAATATCAGCAAACGGCTCGTCGTAAGAATCAAACAACACATCGACTTTCTCTAATGCTTCTTTTTCACTGAGTATAAATTCATGGTGCTTCGTTCCCAACGATTGCGAAACTTTTTTTGCGTATTCGGATTCATTGAATTTTGATTCTTTAAAGCCGATAGAAAAAGAATTGATCGCTTGCGGTGAAAGCTTTTGCATAATGGCTGTAACCAAACTGGAATCAACACCTCCGCTAAGGAACGTACCAATCGGCACATCACTAATCATTCTATAAGACACGGAGCTTACCAGCAAATCTTCTATTGCTCTGGTAGCCTCTTTTTCATCACTTACGACATGATCCTTAATTTTATCATTAATAGACCAATACTTTTTCTTGACGAGTTCTCCTCCTGAAAATTTAATGTAAGTGCCGGATTCCAACTTGTAGATATTCTTAAAAGCAGAAATGGGATCCGGAATAAAATTTAAATGAAGAAATGCTGCAATGGCGTCTGTGTTTACTTCTCTTTTTATAATATCCTGAGGCAACTCCAAAAGCGCTTTAATCTCTGACGCAAAAACAAGAGTAGAACCCTCCCAAAAATACACCAGCGGTTTTACGCCCATGCGATCACGGTAGATAAAAAGCTCTTTATCCTCCATGTTATATATGGCAAAGGCAAACATGCCATTTAAATAAGAAACAAATTCTTCACCGTACTGTGCAAAAAGTTCGATGATCACTTCCGTATCACCTTGAGTACGCAACGGTTTTTTTATTAGGCTTGTAAGCTCTTTGTAATTATATATTTCACCATTGAATACAATCACATACTTACCACAGGAAGAGTAAAACGGTTGGTTTGCAGCATCCGATAAATCGATAATACTCAATCGTCTATGTCCCAGGCCAACGGTATCGTCGTGGAAATAGCCAAATGCATCCGGACCTCGATGGGCAATACGGTTGGTCATGTGCTGCAAAGCAGACAGATCAAGTTTTTTATTGACCGAATAATATCCTGTAATACCGCACATATACTCGCTACGTTAATTCGTTATACACTTCCAGGTATCCATTCACTCCTTTGTCCAGCGAGTAAATAAGTTCTGCTTTCTCACGTATCACATTTGGAGGTGCGGTGTTTCCTTTCAGCAATTCTTCAATGGCTTTTTCGTAGGTCTTATCATCAAACGAATGAATGAGAATACCTGAATGACTCTGAATAATAATATCATCAATATCTCCAACGCCTGAATTGGTAATTACAGGAATACCCATGGCCATCAGTTCTCCGTATTTAATGGGAGATTTAGCAATATTTGAAGGGCCTGGTTTTATAAAAAAAACACTGAACGCAAACAAACTTGTATACAAAGGAACTTCTTCACGCTTTGCTTCTTTTACTATAATATATGCTGCATCAATTCCTGCTTGAGCTGCAGCAGTGTAAATCTCTTCTCTATTGTGAGGTGTCACAAACAAAAACTTCGCCTGTGTATTGAACTCTAAATACTTCTTGAAGAAATCAAGTTTCTCTTTGAGCATGTACCACGTGCCCAGTGCACCGCAATACCCTACTACTGTTTCATCCTGGAGGCCCAATCCTTTTCTTGCTTTGTCTTTATCTTCCTCTGTTATTTTTGACGGATCAAACAAAACGAAATCTGCACAGCATGGAATATTTTTAATTGGAATCGGTTGATTGCGCAGATTCTTCCAGGTATGCATGTACTCTTTTGCCCTCTCTGCCTGTGTAATCGTACAGCTGGCATTTTCAAAATAATCTTTTTCCAGTTTTTTAAAAAACCAAAAAAGAAATTTATAGATCGGATTTTTAAGATTCCACAGACCTCCCTGCACGCGCTCATCCACCCATAGACCTCTTGTATCGAAAATAAAAGGAACGTTCTTCTTTCTTTTAAAATACAAACCAATCAATGCTACAATATAACTCCTGCAATGCACCAAACTGAAATGAAATTCTTTGTGGAGCTTAACAGCTGTTCGTCTGACTCTGATAATATCAAATACCGTTGACAACAAGGGTGGATTTTTGGTATAGGTCAACGGATACCATTTGATACCCGCCTCATCAAATATAGCCTGAAGTTCGTCCTTGTATTTTGCGTAGCGATCCTTTTTTTCGCAGCTGATGATGAAAAAAGAATATCCATGTGTAGATAATTTTAAAAGATAGGGAATGACCTGAGACCTGCCGATCACATCTGTCAATCCATCATACGTCAAATACAATACGTTCTTCGACATCTTTGCTTTTATTTACTAAGCTCACTTTTAATGACCGTAGCCAGGTACTTACTATATACCACAGAACCTTCCCTATTCAAATGTCCGGCGTTTGCGAATAAGTCCGGACGCTTGCATAATTCCAACTGATCATGGCGAAAGAATTTTATCTTATATTTATCAGACACTTCCTTTAACACAGCCAAAACTTCTGCCGCATTCGGTGTGTTATTCTGAAGCCTGTGATCATACTCAGGAAGGTACACTAAAATTACCTGAATGGAATCCTTTTGACACCTTTCAATAATGCCTTTCAATAGATCTACGCTACCTACAGATATCCGCGCATCCTCCTTAGGCGGAAGGGCAAGAGGCTCGCGTATCGTGTTTTCCCCATTCGAAAGAAACCCTTTGTACTGAAAATCTCCCGCTTGAATTTCGGTTTGATGCATCATCCCCTTGAGGGCATTATTCCTTGTATAATCATCGTAATCAGACATACGAAGAAAGGGTAATGTCTTGTATACATCCGTGCGATGTCCATACGCATCCAATCCCTGACTGATGATACTATTTTCAAGGTATGGGAAATACTGTGTATGATTAAAAAAACCTCTTCTCAAGTCTAACTCAAATAAGTTGGCAGAGAGCACCAGCATTTTAGGTTTGGGATGGTGTTGCAGGTAAACATCCCAAATGATTTTGAACTCATTGACACGGCCTCCTTCTATTCCTAAATTATAAGAAGAATGACCTGTAATCGAATCAATATAATATGGATTAATACCCGTATGCGTTTTAGAAGAACCTAAAAGCAGGATATCGAAGGAAGAATGGCCCAGTATGATTTCATCTAAGCGCTCTTTCTTGTGCACGTTGTATTGTTGCAAGTGGCTATCCAATAACCAGAAAATTCCCTGGCAGGATATTCCACTTACAAACAGAACGACTAAAATCCTTGCCAAATAATTCATACTAGAACTGAAAATAGATGAAACTATTATGATTAAACACACCTAAGGATAGGATACAAATTAATAAAGCAGATGACAAGATGATATCCGCGACAGGCCGATCGTTCAATTCGTATAAGCTATAAGAAACTTTACTTTCTACAACCCACATGAACAATATCATCACAGCAGCAATCGCGAAACTGGTAGCACCGAACTCTACCATGTTGGAATTCATTACTAACGATTGGAAAGCTGTTGTATTAAAACTAAACAATTGATGGTATATCGTACCTATATCACTCATAGAATCTGCTCTAAAAATTACCCATGACAAGCACAAGAAAGTAAACGTAAGCAACATACTCAATCTATCGTATAATGCTTTATTGAATTTCTTGATTACTTTTTTCCTGGTCTTTTTGGTCAACACTTCAAATGTTAATGCCACACCATGCACCACTCCATACCCTATAAATGTCCAGGCGGCACCATGCCATAGCCCACTAATGAAAAAGGTAACCAGCAAACCAAATATGATTGCATACTGACCATAATCTCTCCAGGCAATACAAATCGGAGTATGCAAATAATCATTGAACCACGAAGACAATGAAATATGCCAACGTCTCCAGAAGTCGCTGATGTTCGTGCTGATAAATGGCCTGTCAAAGTTTTTCATCAAGTCAAAGCCCATTGTTTTAGCTGAGCCTAACGCGATATCAGAATAACCGGAAAAGTCGCAATAGATCTGAACAGCAAACAGTATGATGGCTAATAAAATATTATGCCATCCAAATTGATCAGGATGGTCATAGATCGCATCCACGTATACGGCTATGCGATCGGCGATGACTAGTTTCTTAAAAAAGCCCCATAGCATTAAGCGCAATCCAGCTAATAGATTAGACGATTTAAAGGTATGTTCTTCATGAAACTGATGCAATACATTTTGCGGACGTTCAATCGGTCCGGCAACCAGTTGCGGATAGAACATTACATATAAAGCATAGATACCAAAATGCCTTTCCGCTTTTTGATTTCCTCTATAGACCTCTATGGTGTAACTCATCGCCTGGAAGGTGTGAAAAGACAAACCAATCGGAAGTAAGATGGACAGGTATGGAATATGCTCCGAAGCAATAGGAATGTTAAGACTCTGAAACAGGAAAACCATGTTGTCCAGAAAAAAATTATAATACTTAAAGACACATAAGATACCAATGTTGGCAATAATACTCGCCATCAGGTAGCGCTTTCGTACTGCACCTTCAGAATTTTCAATCCATATACCCGCATAATAATCTATGATGATGGTAAAAAATAAAATCAGGATATAAACCGGTACAAAAAACATATAAAAAAAACAGCTGGCCGCTAACAAATGAAACCACCTGAATTTATGAGGCAATAAGTAGTACAATAAAGTAACTACAGGAAAAAAAATAAGGAACTCAATAGAATTAAATAACATCTTCTTTATTTTTCGATTAATTCAATAAGAGAGCCATCAGGCAAGTATATAAAAGCACAACGTTTCCCCTGAAACGCTTCAGAAGAAAAAGTATTGATGTGCTTACTGTCTTGCTCCGTTAAAGATACAATATCTTCGTCAAATGCAGCGGTATGGTAAGCAGTATGGTAGTAGCGTATATTTTTCTTGAGCAGACGAGCAACCACCGAGTCTTCGCCTATTGGTTCTATCAATTCCAAAAAAACGTTTGGTGCCGTTTCAATAAAACACACTTTTACTCCCTGGCTTGAAACATTCACTACAGGAGAAATTTTATCAGCCCCGAATATCCTGCGATAAACGTTCAATGATTCCGTTATACTTTCAACGAGACATCCGGTATGATGAAATTGCCATTCCATTATCCCAGCTTTGCTATAATAGCGTCACACATGTCTCCGACATTTTTAAACCCATGAATTTCACCGGAGGTAAAACGAATCTTGAATTTTTTCTCTACTGCTACGATCAATTGGATATGAGAAAGAGAATCCCATTCTTCCACATCATTGGCTGTTGTAGCTTCTGTGAGTTTTATGTCTTCGTTATCCAATGCATCAATGAACACCTCATTGACAAGAGCCAATACTTCATTTTTCTCCATAGTGCGACAGGTTACGCCTTTACTTCTTGTATGTAAACTTCAAATTTACTATAATTTCCAACATTCAGTTGCCAATGGTTCTCTTTTTCCATGGCTTCAAATCCCAGACTCTTATAATGATCGGCGACCATATCATTTTTAGCCGTTGGGATGTATTCTCCTTCTATCCATTCAAAACCACCTTTTTGAGCAGCAGCCACAATAGTATTCAACACAAATTTTTCCATTCCCCTTTTCAACACTCTGCAGCTCATCAGCCAGGTATCAATGGCCACTATTCTGTCTGTCTTCTTCTTCAATACCACCACCGATATCAAGCCGTATTGTCCATACTTATCTTGCAAATTATAAGATAAAGTAATCGCATTCGGATCCTGACTTAATGAAGCAACCTCCGATTCGGAATAGCGAATCGTCCGTAAATTAAATTGATTGGACCGCTGTGTAAGTTGCGCCACACGAGGAGTACTGAACTTATTAAAAGCACTCACTTCAGAAATCATTTCCAAACTGCTGAGAAATTCTTCTTCGTTAGCAAAGCTCTTTTTGATAACTGTCCGTTTCGCATCTTCCTGGTACTGCTGTGTCCTTTTTTCATCCTCCGCGGAAAGCGCAGATATTTCGAATAGATTCAATGACTGCAAATACAATAAATATTCCGCTGGATCTTCAGGAAGATCCGGAACCGTAATCTCAGGAATTTCTTTCTTTACAAATTCCCGTTCAAAAGGATTGTCATCCAGAAATACCATACTATCAAAGCCTATATTCAATATCGCCTGTATGGCTCTGATATTGTCTGCTTTGGTTTCCCAATTGGCCATAAAAACAGAAATGTCTTCCATCCTCAGCACCATGTCCGGATGCTTTTCAAACGGTTCACGAGCAATCTCTTCATTATTCTTGCTGCAGACACAGACTATGATTCCCCTTTCCTTCAATTGCATTACCCAATACTGCAATTCTGTAAATGCTTTGCCGATGCCCAGATCCCCGATCTGTATATTTTCTATACCATCGTCTCCAATAATTCCTCCCCAAAGGGTATTGTCCAGATCAAGGATGATGCATTTATTAAACTTCCCTTTTGCGGATAAAATAATATCACTGATATTCTTTACCACAACCGGTAAAAAGTCCAGGCTAAAGGTAAGATTTGAATTGATGTAGAGCGAAGGACTAAAGACCACCTGCTTTCCTAGGAAAGAAGACAACAGACTTATATCGCAAATGGAGAGATTGCCGGTTTTGATGGCCATGTTCATCAACTCCAAATTGATCTTTCGAATCTGATAGAGAAAAGAAAAATCAATGTTGTTCGCGTAATTGCCATATACACCATCCAAACTTTCAGCGAAGTTCAAATAAATGATTCGACAAGAGGTATTGCTGTTTACTGAAGAAAACAATTCTTCTAAATGATTTATAAAATCCGATGCAAACGATTCCTTTTCTGTTCTCTTTTTCTTGTAGAATTTCTGCTGCAATTTTTGCTGGGCATTATAAACAATGATAAAATCAGGATTAAACGCATAAACATCAGAAGCGGGGTCCATCAACTGTCTATCGATTTGATCAAAATCAGCTTCAAGAATAGTATAACTTATTTTTTGATTATACCCAAAGCCTCTTAGCGCCTGCACCAAAAGCTGAGTAGGAGCGTCACCCAGTACACATATTTTCACTTCAGGGAAACCACTGAAGTCCTTCTTCAAATTCTTTTTTAGCGCAGAAAAATCAAGTGTATCCATTCTTTAATTTTTAAATGATGGCAATGCTTTTTCCCGACTGATTAATTGATGGATGTATTTGACAGCCTCCAATGTACTCTTCCCTTCATAACTACTGCCAATAGCGGCATTATAATCTACTACCACGCTACTGACGTTCTCTTTCTTGACGGTATTCTTTTCTATGAAACGAAGGAGTGCATTTTTGTCTTTCTGTTCAAAACACAGTCCCGCTTTCACAAATCCGTAATAGTCATTGTCTAGAAAGTCGGATTGGTTAAACTTATAATAACAAGGAAGCACATTGACATACGCCGCTTCCAGATGAATAGAGCTATCTCCGGCAATGATCATATCTTCCTGCAAAATAAAATCCATGGCGCTTTCTCTAAACGCATTGGATATCCTTACTTGAGGGAAGAGTTCCGCGATTCCAAAATCACGCTGATCAGAAGGATGTGAGCGGAACTGCAAGGTGATAGCAGGGAATAATTTAGTGATAGCAGCAATGACTTCTCTGACCATAGAGATCTCATCAAATTGATTGGTGCATATACCAATCCGATTAACGCTTGACGAATTGTTTTTTCTTGCCAAATACCTATCGGCTTTTACGGAACCAATCAATTCTATGTGTGAATCCGTTATACCGCAACGCTCATATACCGCTTTCATTCTATTACCTTCCAGTAAACTGAGATCAAATGCCAACGGAGGAAAGAAATCTGTGACGTTCGCATGTGGTATATAAACAGTAGGAATATTCGATTGGCGCGCCGCAAGTAATAAAGCACGCGTGGTTGGGCTATGATCATTGGCAAAAACAATCACTTCCGGTTTATAGGTCTTTAGTATATCCAATGCAGATTCATATAACCCTACCGAAGAAAATATAATATGAAAAGCATCCCAACAATTCTTTTTGTACTTTTTATGCAATCCATAAAAAATAAAAGGGAACCGCCAAACATGCAGCACTTGAGAATAAAATGGTAAAACACAAAGCTCCGGATCATCCACCAATCGGTAGGTAGAAACAAATCTTCCATTAGAAAAACTTTTCTTTACTTGTTCTAATGTTTCATAATTATTAGGATGAATAATATAGAACCATTTTTTATTCCATAAGATTCGTTTAAACTCAGGTATAGAGAAAAGACCTTGCAGAAAATTCCGATGAACAGCGACTAAAAACCTTAGGCATATTTTAGCTTGCTTAAAAAAAGAATACGTAGTGACAAGATCTACATTAGTATGTTTAATATAGATCTGAAGAATGTCCTCGTATACACTAATTCTATCCTTGTTCACGCGTCAATCATTGTATGATATTCTTTTGTCTCAATACCGTTGCCGGCACTCCGGCGGCAATAGCAAAAGCCGGCACATCCTTGCTTACTACACTGTTGGCGCCAATCACAGCATTGTCACCGATCACTACACCGGGGTTAATAAAAACATTTGCTCCAATCCAGACATAGTTGCCGATGATAATATCTCCGTTTTTTTCTTTGAGAACAGCCGCTGAAAAATCCTGGTCTGCGATAAATGAATTAGAATAAATTTTTATACTGTTACTCATTTTACAATTTTCACCAACTACAATTTTGTATCCTTTGTCAACACTCAATGTAGAGTTGTCTCCGATATAAGAGTTCGCGCCCAGTTCTATACTGCCTTCTCCCAACAGTTTGATGTTTCTGCCATTGAATAAGAAATCAGCATGAACCTTATATCTTTTCTTTAATCTAGCATACAAGTAAGAGTGATATGCCTTGTCCAGGATACGGAAAATATGATAAGGAATGAAAACAAGCAACTGTTTCATAATTTAAGTACTTGTAGTTTGAACCATGGTAATTTATACATCCTGTTGGCCAGGTAAAAGGTAATTACAAACACAATCAGGTAAGACAATGCCGTAGCATATGCTGCACCTATAGCACCCATAGAGCGAATCATGAAATAATTGAGCAATAGATTAAGTGCTACATTGATCACTGCCAATGCGCTGAGCATGACTGTTTTTTTCTCATAGAACAAAACGCCAACTACCATTTTGTACATGCCCAAAAACACGTATCCTAATCCAACCCAGAACACGAAAATCGCTCCTCCCAGAAATTCCTTTCCGATAAGGTATTGAAAAATAAATGGTGTAGCAAAATATAATGCACAAAGGCAAAGACAGAGTCCAATGATAAATAAGTAAGAGATGCGAACGATTTTTAATTTTGATTGCTCATCCCCTAATTTTAACGCGTTGAATAAAAAAGGAGAATATCCCTGCACAAAAGCATTGACCAGTACAAAAATAATCACCCCCATTTGGTATCCGACATTATAAAGACCTACTGTTTCCACATCAATCAGTTTGGCTATGAAAATACGATCCGACATGTCAATGATAAGAAACGACAGAGCGTGCGGTACAAGAGGAAGACCATACTTCAAAGACGAGAGCACATGTTCTCTTGAATAAGTAGAGGCAACAAAACCCATACGAATTAAAAAAAAGAAAGACAGTATACTAAAGAGCACGCTAGACAATAAAATCCCCCATAACCTACCTTCGTAGCCATAGTTCCATGTGATGACAAAAACCAGAGAAAGTAATATACTGACTACAGAAAAAGAAATATTCAATACGGAATACGTAGCAGCTTTTTCTGTCACCTGACACATGGTCATGTACAGCTGCATAAAATATCCGGAGTAGGCCACTAAAGGTAACAGCTTCACCCAATTTTCCGGAATGCTAGTGAGTTGAGCAATCGGAGCAGTAAAAAAAAAACAAATGATGGTAAGCAAAAACAAAAGTAACGTAGGCGAAATCATGGACGAACTTAAAAACTTACGAAAGCTTTCCTTTTCCATTTTAAAATACTCTATGCTTGCTATGCCCACAGAACCCAGCAACATAGCAGGAGTAAGAAACGCTACATAAGAAGTAATCAACGAGAGGTACCCAAAATCTTCTTTATTGAGGTAATGCGTCAGCAAAGGCATCAGCAAAAAGTTGATGCCGCCCAGAGCTATCCCTGAAAATGTATAAATAGAAACTGAGCGGAGTAATTGCATTATTTCACTAAATTGAAAATTTCAGGAATAGGTTCTTCGAAGTAATAATTAGTAAGCGCATACCTCATCCCTTCCTGTATAGGCATGCCGCGGTGAATACCACTTGTATCTACGAGAATCAGAGTACCTGCTTTTCCTGTTACTACACAGTCTTCAAATTTACCACTATGCTTAATGTCTTCTATATTTTTTTCAGAAAACCGGCTTTGACCAGCACCGATGTTATTATTTAAAATGCTATCGATGATCACAGAGTGACGATGCGTATTTTCTAAATATTCAAAAGGGCCATTGCTCCTACTCGTATCAGTGAGGTATACGATCGCCTTAAATTGCTTGTCATAAATGATGTCACGGTGCCAACCTCCACCAGAACCTAAGTTTTTTTCAACTGCTCGGATGCGTCCCGCTAAAGTAAATCCTTCTACTTTGACTTTTGTTTTTAAATAACCATAGAGCACTTTGCTAATAAATGCATCTTGAAAAAAATGATTGATTGGTTCAGATATTCTGTCAATGCCAAACAAACGGTAATCCGCTTCTTGATCGTCTACCCAGACTTTATCTTTATAGTTGATCAAGCTTTTATCGATTTCCGCTATGGCCTTTTCACAGTCCGCCGCAGAATAATAGTCTTCTATGATACACAACCCTCTCGTTTCTATTTCTTCAACGATTTTTGCAATGCGCGTGTCATCCAGCTCGATATTTTTATAGGATATTCTTTTTCTAATTTTACTTTTAGAAACGTATGCTAACCCTTTTAAGAATTCTATGAATTGATTCATATGCTATCCGATTACATAACAATATCAGTCCAGTTAAGAGCTGTACCTTTTTTTAACGCTTTGCTCGCTTTAGCGGCGAGCACCATGTCATAAAACTTAGGGGCCAGACCATCTCCCGGTCGAATGACTTTGATGTTCTTATCCGTGAAAGGTTCACCTTCGGGTATATCCTGATAGATATAAATAGACCTTTTGAAAATGGTGCTTTTGGCTTCCGCTTTTTGCACTCCGTATTTTACAGTTCCCAAGGAAAGAAATGCTCTTTCACTTTCTACAACTAAACTTTTCAGTTCGTCCGGTTCCAATGAAAACGCAGCGTCTACGCCTCCATCTTTTCTGCTCAATGTAAAATGCTTTTCAATAATCTGCGCCCCTAATGCTACTGCGGCTACTGATACACCCACTCCCATGGTATGATCGGATAGGCCGATAGAACAGCCAAACAACTCGGCCATGTGAGGAATGGTTTTTAAATTGGTATTCTCCGGAGTAGCCGGATAAGTACTGGTACACTTGAGCAAAATAATATTTTCACATCCGTTTTCTCTCAGTACCCTTACACTTTCATCCAGGTCTGCAAGACTGCTTACACCGGTAGATACAATGACCGGTTTGCCGGTAGCCGCTACTTTCTTCAACAAGGGATGATGTGTGTTTTCAAACGATGCAATTTTGTAAGCCGGTACGCCTAGCTGTTCTAAGAAGTCAACCGCTGTTTCATCAAACGGAGAACTGAAAGCTTCCAGTCCCTTTTCCCTGGCCCTGTCAAATATAGCTTTATGCCATTCCCAAGGAGTGTACGCTTGCTGATAAAGCTCGTACAATTCTTTTCCCTGCCATAAAGAATTTTGATCCGTAATGGTATACGCACCTTTCATGGTAATGGTATCGGCGGTATACGTCTGAAGTTTGATGGCATGTGCACCTGCTTCGGCCGCAGCATCTACAATGGCCAATGCTCTTTCCAGTGATTGATTATGATTGCCACTCATCTCCGCAATGATGAATGGAGGATGTCCTTCTCCAATTAAGCGGGATCCGATACTAATTGCTTTTTTCATGCTAAACTTTTTACCAGTTTATAACTTGGTATACCTTGCTCCGTAACAGGACTTAACTGATTAAAGCCAGCCTTTTGAAAAACAGTTAAAGAAGCCTGGTTTGTTCCCTTAATGTATGCAGAAATATGTTCTTCCGGGAATTGAGCCAGGTAATCATCTACTGCCAGGATCAACATTTGCGCAGCAAAAGATTTCCCTCTGAAATCGCGGTCTATGGAAATACCAATGATCGTTTCCAGCTCATTTTTGCTGATTCGTACCTGTCCAACAGGTATACGGTCTTCTGTAAAGATGTAGATGAAACATTTTCCAGAATTTAATGCGGCCTTCAGCCATTGTACATGATCCTCATATTCGATCTCTTCCTGGCGAAAGGAATTACTTCTTACGGTGGGGTCATTTGCCCAACGAAAAAGTAAGTCACAGTCGGAAAAAGAGGCTTTATAGTACGACAACATGGTATTCAAGATAAGGATTACTTTTTACAATTCCTGAAATACCTTCAGAATCCTATCTCCTGACAATCCGTCGATAAGCTGCTTTTGAGCAGCGATGAACGCGGCATTATTGACAGAACCATTCACTATTTCCATCAGGTGCCGGACAAATCCTTCTTCTTTTAATTGAATCAAATCTCCCATATTGAGGATGATGTTTGCCGCTTCCAATCCCTTCAATGCTTCTAATTGGTTGGCAGCAGTATACCCCGATAGAATAACCAATCCTACAGAAGCCGCTTCTAGCGCTATACCACTGGACGGACAAATAATGACCTGAGAGGCAACGAGCAAATCTCTTACTTCTGAAGCGGATATGTCTTCATGCAGTACGATCCTGCCGGAAGATTCTGCCATCACTTCATGAAGCACTTCCCGGTAAAGATAGGCTGCGCCGGTGACCACATGTATCGTGCGAATAGTTGTGAGTTGCGATGCCGCTTTTAAAGCCTTTAAGGTAATATTATGAGCATCGCCACCTCCCATGTTAATGAATACTGTTGAGACAGCTTGTGAAATTCTTTCTTTCCTTGCCTCTTCTAAAAAAGGTTTCCGTAAAAGCGCGTACGAAGGGCCAAGTAAAAGACGACAGTTGCCTTTTGTCTTATAGTGCATGTCTACTGCTCGTTGAGCGGTATTGATGATAACGTCCGCAAAAAATATTCCTTCATTAAGATCGTCAATGCAAACCAATTGAGCGCCTTTGTTTTTAATGTCTTTTTGATTATTCTCTGTAAAATGATAGCCATCCAAAACCACAATATCCTTAGGTTGTAACCTGTTCAGGAAATCTTGTTCCGGGTGATCAGCAGATTTTAATACCATGACCTCCTGTGCTGCCTGTTGTAGCATGCTTACAATTTTAGGTTCAGCAGAAAGGGTAACAAAAACAATAGGAAAATGCTCTCTAAGCATGTCTGCAAGCGCCATGCACCGGACCAGGTGTCCAAGTCCGATGGATGTATTGCCATCTGCTCTAAAAAAAACGGTTGGAGTCAAGGTTGTATTTTTTTCTGTTCAATGTGTGCGTTGATCTCTTTGAGCTCCGGGTGGCGATCGAGCAATTGTATGATTTCATTGGCCGATAAAGACTCTGCCTGGTAATTTTCTATCAGCTGACGAATGAGTTCAAAGTCTTCTTTAGTATCCACCGTAATGCGATATCCGGATGCGTCCTGATCCGCTTTAAATTGGCGTATGAGAACATCCCCTGTTCGATTGTTCCATATAAAGGGCGTTACATGTTCTCTATCGTACACCAATATAGCCTTTGATGCAGCCTCTTCCACAAGTTCTCTGG
>JAQBNS010000060.1 GCA_028288405.1 Chitinophagaceae bacterium | reverse complement strand
AGGAAGTTCTTCCTGCTCCTTAGGACCAGGCGTTTCATCTTCGTGTCCTTCAAATTCTTCAAACAACTCGTCTTCTTTGGCCTGTCTGCGTTTGGCTTTTTCTTCTTCGCGCTGCTGCTCAATTTCTTCCGGTGTCAATTTAATGATCTCAAATTCAACGCGTCGGTTAATGCGTTTGTCCTCCGGCGTTTTTTCTTCTACGATGGGTTTTTGATTACCATATCCTTCAGCTAATATTCGATTAGGATTGATCTTGCCTTTTTCTATGACATAATTACGAATAGCCATCGCTCTTTCCTTGGACAATTTCAGGTTGGCATTAGCATCTCCATCAGAATCGGTATGTCCCGATATACTCACTCTCAGGTACGGATGATCCAGCATAAAGTCTACCACTTTATTTAAATCGGTTTCCATCTCCGGTTTGATATTCGAACTGTTATTGTCAAATTCCAAAGAAGCGAATTTCCACTTATTGTATTTGATGGAATTCGTTTTCAAATTGATCGACGTGTCTCCGTTGAGTTTGAATTGATGTTCTACCCGAAAAAAGTCATCTCCCTGTATCACGAGTAAGTACTCGTTTTCAGGTACAAGATCAAATTCAAAAGTGCCGTCAGGCCTCATGTACTTCGGTGAAACCTCTATGCCATTTGTTAAATCGATGACGGATACAATACCAGAGAAAGGATCGTCATTCAATGAATCACGCAAGGAACCGGTAAATTTAGTGTAAGCCAAAGCCTGCGCTTCCATCGGTAACGGGAATGAATAAAGATCGAGGTTTTTGATGTCGTCAATTTCTGACTTGGCATAAAACAGGTCTTTTCCTTTGGTATCGATGGCAAAATAGTATTCATCTCCTTTTCCATTTACCAATGGTCCGATGTTGCGTGGCTCATCGTACATCCCCGCTATGTGACGAGTCTTATAAATGTCAAAAGACAAAACCGTTTTTTGTGTGGTATCTACATCTCCGAAGTTCAACAGCTGGCCATTAGAACTGAAATACAAGACATGCTGTTCCGGATGGTAAAAGGGGGAAACATCATTTCCTCGTGTATTGACAACAGGTCCCAGGTTTTCAGAAGGGGCCCAGGTTCCATCGGGATATTTATGGGTAAACCAGATGTCTGACAAGCCAAATCCTCCCAAGCGATCAGAGGCAAAGAACAAAGTGTCTTCTGTGTGAGATAAAGTAGGATGTGAATCCCAATAGACGGTATTGACATTTGGTCCGAGGTTTGTCGGAACGCTCCATATGCTGTCTTCCAAATGAGACACATAAATATCACAGCTGCCTATGCAATCGCGGCAGTCGTATTGGAAGTCTGTAACTTTGCATCGTGCAAAGTAAAGTGTTTTACCATCACGGGAAATGGTCGCAGAACCTTCGTTGCAATGAGAATTGATAACCGGAGAGAAGGGTTGTGCTTCATCCCAGAAGCCGTCATAATTGATGGAATAATAAAGGTCTTCGTTTTCACGATAAGCCATTTTAGTGGCAGTCAATTCTTTTTTTCTTTTAGTATAGATGAGCATGTTCCCATTCACATTCATCGCAGGTCCGTAATCCGGATACTTTTTATCATTGATCAATTCCCCCATGTTTAAGAAAACATTCTGAGGAGGAACCAAGGTGTCAATAGATCTTCTGTATTCTACCAGATCGTAATAGTATTCCAGTGGAACATACTGATCACGCACGACAAGACTGTCGTAATGATTTTGAATCTGATCGGTTTGCTTCAGTTTATGGTGTTTGAGTGCGATTTGGTATAAATAAATAGCTTGCTGCTTTTGTCCGTTGATCTCGTACAATTGACCGAGCTTCCAGAGCATGTCTGTATTTCGGCTGAAGTTTTGAATCCCAAAGTTGCGAACATATTGTTCCAGCACAACTTGCAATTGGACCAGGTCTTTTTTCTTTTCCAGGGAGTTTATTTTTTTCAATTCATCTTCGTTGAAGTAGAACGGAATTTTGTTGACATTTGGAAATGTAATGTAAAAGCCAAGACGTACTTCGTCGGAATATTGACCTAGTCCTTGCATGACCTGTCCCTTATATCCCTTCTTTTTCTGGGCATAGACGAATTGGCAGGAGCATGCCAAAATGCAAAAAATCAAAATATGTAAAAAACCCTTATGTTTCATGTGGTTACGCAAATCACCACCTTTTTAGGAGGGGTGGCATAAGTCTTGCGATTACTATAGCAATATTATATTTATATTGAATCTTTCATAGTATTAGGTCGAAAATGTCATTTTGACATTCTCTAATTTGTTTAACATGCAGAAAAAGGAAATAGATCCATTGTCTTATATACAAAGCTTACTCGACTCTGAATCAGTGGACATGATTCCATTGATTTCCCCTGAAGAGGAAGAGTTCATGAATACAGAAGAATTACCTGACGTATTACCCATTTTACCGTTGAAAAACGCGGTGTTGTTTCCCGGTGTCGTACTCCCCATTACTGTTGGTCGTCAGAAGTCTATTCGTTTAGTGAAGAAAGCCTATAGAGGAGACCGTATCGTTGGAGTTGTAGCACAAGAGAATCAACAGGTTGAAGAACCCGGTTTAACAGACTTACATAAAGTAGGTACGGTTGCCCGTATCTTGCGCATGCTGGTTTTGCCGGATGGTAATACTACCATTATCATTCAAGGAAAACGCCGTTTTGAAATCGAAGAGATGGTGCAGGAAGATCCTTATATCACTGCACGTGTTAAGTACCGCGAAGATATTTATTCCGATAAAAGTAAAAACGAGAACAAAGCACTCTTTCAGTCCTTGAAAGATTTAGCGACTAAAATGCTTCGACTAAATCCTGAAATTCCTCAGGATGCACAAATAGCCATCAACAATATCGAAAGCTCTGGTTTTCTCACGCATTTTCTTTCTTCAAATCTCAATGCGGATATAAAAGAAAAACAAACACTGCTGGAAACAGACGATACCAATAAACGGGCAACACATCTGATGAGTCTCATGGATAAAGACATCCAGATGTTAGAGCTCAAAAGAGAAATTCAATCCAAGGTACATTCAGATCTGGATCAACAGCAACGCGATTATTATTTGCGTCAACAAATTAAAATATTGCAAGATGAATTGGGTGGTGCGGAATCCAGTGATGCGGAAATCGAACGCTTAAGAATAAAAGCAAAAACGAAGAATTGGCCCGAAGCAGCCATGCAGCATTTTCAGAAAGAACTGCGAAAGCTGGAACGCCTGAATCCTATGGCTGCTGAGTATCCGTTGTCCATGAACTATGTAGAGTTTTTGGTAGATCTTCCCTGGGATGATACAACAAAAGATAACTTCAACCTGAACCGTGCGAGAAAAGTGTTGGATGCCGAACACTTTGGATTGGAAAAGGTGAAGGAAAGAATACTGGAATACCTTGCCGTATTGAAATTGAAGAACAACATGAAGGCACCGATCCTTTGTTTGTATGGCCCTCCGGGAGTAGGCAAAACTTCTTTGGGGAAATCGATAGCAAAAGCGTTGAATAGAAAATACAACCGCATCGCCTTAGGTGGTATACACGATGAAGCAGAAATCAGAGGACATCGCAAAACCTATATAGGTGCGATGCCTGGACGTATCATTCAGGGAATTAAAAAAGCAAACTCCTCCAATCCTGTTTTCATTTTAGATGAAATCGATAAGGTTGGTTCGGACTTTAAAGGTGATCCGGCTTCTGCTTTACTCGAAGTATTGGATCCCGAGCAAAACAATAGTTTTACCGATAATTACCTGGAAGTAGAATACGATTTGTCAAAAGTCCTGTTTATTGCTACAGCCAATTCTTTGGATTCTATTCATCCGGCTTTGCGCGATAGAATGGAGATCATTGAGATCAATGGGTACACGATGGAAGAAAAATTGCAGATCGCTAAAAAGTATTTGGTGAGTAAGCAAGCGGAAGAACATGGCTTAGAACCCAACTCTTTTAAAATAACAGACAAAGCACTCGTTAAAATCATTGAAGATTATACGCGTGAATCCGGTGTTCGTAACCTGGACCGCAAGATTGGTGCATTGACGCGTAACATTGCCAAATCAGTAGCCATGGAGCAAGAATATCCTGAAGTGGTGAGACCGGAAGATGTGCCGGCTATGATTGGACCTGAAATCTTTGATAAAGAATTGTACGAAGACGATGAGCATGCCGGCGTGGTAACGGGTTTGGCCTGGACACCTGTCGGAGGAGAAATATTATACATTGAAGCCAGTCTGAACAGAGGAAAGGGAAGATTGAATATTTCGGGTCAATTGGGCGATGTGATGAAAGAATCTGCGAATGCAGCCTTGTCCTATCTCAGAGCACATGCGGACGATCTGAAAATAGACTATCGCGTATTTGATCATTTTGATTTGCATATTCACGTACCTGCCGGTGCGGTGCCGAAAGACGGACCTTCTGCGGGCATTACCATGCTTACTGCATTGGCTTCTGTTTATACGCAGCGTAAGGTAAAGCATAAACTGGCCATGACCGGTGAAATCACATTGCGTGGTAAAGTCCTTCCTGTAGGTGGTATTAAAGAAAAAATACTGGCTGCTAAGCGTTCAGGTATCAAAGAGATTATTCTATGTGCAAAAAACAAAAAAGATATACTGGAGATCAAAGACGATTATATCAAGCAAATGAGCTTCCATTATGTTGAAAATGCCAGTGAGGTGTTAACTTTGGCACTTTTAAAGCAGAAAGTAAAACAACCAATTGATTTGAGCGTTATAGCGACTCAACACTCCAAAGAATAACATTTTGAAACACTCAACCCTTTTTTCGACTTCCTTTTGGAGTAAAGTTTTAGTCTTGTCACTTTTCTGTGGCTTTTCGGGCTTTGCTCAAATAGGAGGTAAAGATGCCTTTCAGTTTTTGCAACTTCCAGCCAGCGCTCATGTGGCTGGGATCGGTGGGGAGAATGTCTCTGTGAGAGACCGCAGTGTAGGTTTAGTATGGCAGAACCCTGCTTTGCTATCAGATACGATGAACCATGACCTCATGCTTACGGTGCATCCCTACTATGCCGGTATATTTCATTCCCATTTGCAGTATGCTACTAAAATCAAAAATTCAGGTTTGTGGTCTTTTGGTCTGGCCTATTTCAATTATGGTAAAATAGATCAAACCCTGCCTAATGGTACTTCTGTAGGGACTTACAATCCCAATGAATTTGCGCTCTCTGCTACCAAGTCTCATACCATAGGATTATTCAGTATTGGAGGGACATTGAAGTTTGCTGCTTCTCAGATCACATCGGGTTATAACGCAGCAGCGATTTTAGTGGATGCAGGTGGTAGTTTTAAACATCCCAAGCAGGATTGGACAGTAGGAATGGTAGTGAAGAACATTGGCTTTCCTATTAAAAACTATTACAAAGATGCGGATATCAACATGCCATTTGATGTGCAGTTGGGTACCACATTCAAACCTGCTCACTTGCCTTTGCGCATCTCAGTGACCGCTCAGAAGTTGTACCAATTCGATATTTCATACAACGATCCGGCGCTGAATAAACAAGTAACATTTGACGGCTCTTCAGAAATTAAAGAGGAAAGTGTATTGTCAAAAGGGTTCCGGCACGTGGTGATTGGTGCAGAGTTGTTACTCAGTAAAAATTTTCATTTTCGTGTAGGTTATAATTCGTTAATCAGAAGAGATCTTCGTTTGCAAACGAAAGCAGGAGTGGCCGGTATATCATGGGGCTTCATGTTACGTGTCAAGCGATTTGAATTTTCATTTACCCGTGCCTATTATCATGTAGTAGGTGGCACCAATTACATTGGTTTAGTGGTCAATACAAATGACCTTTTCGCAAGGAAAAACAAATAACATTTAGTGACTATGGATCAAGCGCAGCCGGAAGAGAATAAACTCTATTTGACTCCTCGTCAAATCGTATTGGAGTTGGATAAATACATCATTGGCCAGCACAATGCTAAACGACATGTAGCGATTGCCTTGCGTAATCGTTGGAGAAGAATGACGGCACCTGAAGACATGAAGAAGGAGATTGTTCCGAACAACATTTTAATGATCGGTTCTACAGGTGTTGGTAAAACAGAAATTGCGCGTCGTTTGGCGAAAGTTGCAGATGCGCCTTTTACCAAAGTAGAAGCCAGCAAGTTTACCGAAGTAGGTTATGTAGGTCGTGATGTAGAAAGCATGGTGCGTGATCTGGTAGAGCAGTCGGTGCACATGGTGAAAGCTCAGAAGAAACAAGAAGTGTATGCCAGAGCTACACAAATGGTAGAAGATGTGATCCTGGATGCATTGATTCCACCATTGAAAAACCACAACGGAATTTCTGCCGGCGATTCATCGGATGAAGATTTAAATGAACGTACACGTGAATCATTCCGCGAGAAATTGAAGCGAGGGGAGTTGGAAGAGCGCAAGATTGATATCAGCATCCAGCAATCTTCTTCCCCTGGAGTAGGTATGATCGGTGGAGCTATGGATGAGGCGGCCATGATGAACATTCAGGAAATGATTGGCAACATGATGCCGAAGAAACAGAAGAAACGCAAAGTGACGATTGCCGATGCACGCAAGATCTTATTGGAAGAAGAAGCGGCGAAGATGATTGACATGGATGAAGTGAAAGAAGAAGCGTTGAGAAAAGCGGAGAATCTAGGCATCATTTTCATCGACGAAATTGACAAGATCGCGTCCCGAAGTAATAAAGGCGGAGGTGGCCCGGATGTAAGCAGAGAAGGTGTGCAACGTGATTTGTTGCCTATTGTGGAAGGTAGTAGCATCAATACAAAATACGGTGTGATCAATACCGATCATATCTTGTTTATAGCAGCAGGTGCTTTTCATGTGTCCAAACCTTCGGATTTAATTCCTGAATTGCAAGGGCGTTTTCCGATTCGTGTAGAATTAGATGGTTTATCGGAAGATGATTTCTATCAAATATTAAAAGCTCCGAAGAATGCATTGACCAAACAGTATCAGGCTTTGCTTTCTTCTGAACAAGTGTCGCTGGAGTTTACAGATGATTCTTTGCGCAGTATAGCGAACGTGGCCTTTAGAGCCAATGAAGAAATGGAGAACATCGGTGCAAGACGTTTGCATACGGTCATGAGTTTGTTGCTGAATGAAATATTGTTTGACGTGCCAGATGTGATTGGTCCTCATGCGCACATTCAAATCACTCCTCAGATGGTGGAGGAGAAATTGTCTGGTTTGATTAAGAATAAAGACATGAGCCAGTATATATTATAGACGTTAGTGGTTAGTAATTTTTGTTAGATCATGGATCACTATTTTATTACTGGAGTTTCTTCTGGTATTGGCTTAGCCTTAGTAAAAGAATTACTTTCTCAAGAACAGGAACTATCAATTCATGGCTGTTCCAGAAGAGATCCTAGTATCGGTGATCCGCGGTTTCATTTTTATAAAATAGATCTTTCTGATTCGAGTGGCTTGGAAAAAAAAGCGACTGATTTTTTTAAACTACAAGCAGGTCTATTCAATCGATTGATTTTGATCAATAATGCAGGCATGCTTGGAGATGTTGCATTTGTAGGTGAACAGCAGGCGGAACACTATATTGCTACCTTTACGGTAAATGCATTGGCTCCTATCATTTTTAGTGAAGTGTTTATAAAGCAGTTTCAAAACACAGATACCGAAAAACTAATTTTCAATATCAGTTCCGGCGCAGCCAGTAAAGACATAGAAGGTTGGGCGGCTTATTGTGCTTCTAAATCGGCATTGGATCGCTTTACTACTGTTTGTGCTCAGGAACAAATCCATAAAACACATCCAATTGGCGTATATAGCATTTCTCCGGGTGTGATAGACACAGCCATGCAAGCAGAAATCAGAACAGCTTCCAAAGAGAAATTTCCTTCTTTGGATCGCTTCCTGGCATTGCATCAAAATGGAGAATTATTGTCTGCCGAAGCTACTGCCGGAAAGATTTTATCGTTGGTGAATCGAGCTGATCTTCGTCATAATACCCTATTATCTCTTAGAAATCTTTAATTTTACTCTATAAAATAGGTTTTTTATTACTTTATTTTTTTATACGTTATAACATCTAATATTGCACTTAATCGATATTATTTGGTGTTTAGTGGATTTTTATCCCCATTTATTTAAAAAAAGACCATTGATAGTTTTACTTTATCGTATAAATATTACATATTTGATCAGTGGCCAAGCTGTAAAGCTTATTTTTCAAATATTTTTTATACTTCTGGATGAGGATGGAGATCAGTAATGATTTTCATCCTCTCTTTTTTAGGAATTTATCCACTGAGTAAGGCATTCCTTCTTTTAATTAAGTGAAAACTGTTTAATTTCGTAGCCACAACCGAGGAGGGTATGGTATATGTATAGGAGGCTTAGGGTTGATTATCATTTATGGAAAAGAAAGCCTTAGAGGTTTACAATAGTTTTTTACCGAATGCAAAGCATTGGGTTCAGGAATTGGATTACTATTCTAAATCCCAATTTAAAAGGGTTCCTGAAGGTTGCGAGTTGTCTATTGGACAAGTCTATGATTCTCTGATTCAGGTCTCGTATCATTTCTTTATGAAAAATGCACTCGATTGTGCGTACGGTAGAGGAGTGTCAAATACAGGAGATAAAACTTTAAAGGGATGGGCTCTTTTTAATGCTAAAGGATTCTTCTACCTAAAACCTACAATGGGTTATGATTACGTACCTAAGGCTCCAGAAGGTGCTTTAGGCGTAAAGGATGAGATGTATAAGTTTTTAAAACTCATCTACAAAGTTGCGCAGGAGATCGATACTAAAAAACCGGAAGGTAAATTGTTTCATCCTGTTTTTGGTTATCTCACGGCTTTGGAATGGCTTACTCTGGTAGCAAAGCATTTTGAAACCATGAGAAAAGTGAAACTTAAAATAGACACTTCTGTTCGTTCCAAGTACATTGTGGACGAACTGGAAGAACAATACTAGTCTGTTATTCATGAATAAAAAAAGCTCACAGTGTATACTGTGAGCTTTTTTATTGAGATAGAGAAAGATTATTTGCTCAAGTTTTTCTTGATGTAACCACCGATCATTTTACCAGCTTTGGCATAAGATTCAGCAATTCTAGAACCTGCGTCGAAATCATAACCCATTGCCTGGCTACCTGGGATGTTGCTTCCAGTAAATTTAGCTACAACGTTAGAAGGGTTAGCTGTCTCAACGAAGATGTATTCGACATTGATGTAAGATGGTTTTTTCATAACACCTACGTTGAAGCCTGGTTCGATGAAAGTGGTTTTAAGGATCAAGGTGTATTTAGCGTCTTTGTTGTCAGGGCTAATGTTGATTGGAAGATCTTTAGCTTGTTCATTGAACAATTCCTGGAATTTTGGTTGGTATCTAGTTTCTCTAGAAGCTTTCCAAGCTTTTTCCCACTCTTCTGCTTTTGCAGCTCCGTCTTTCTTAGTGATATCTGCTTTTTTATCTGCTAAATAAGCTTGTTCATCACTAAACTTACCTACCATGAATTTACTGAAGTCGTATTCTACTTTTAATTTTGTTTCGCCTTTAAGGACTTTGATGTCACCAGAAACTGAAACTACTTTTTGAGCCACTGCGTGAGTAAGAGAAAGGACAAAAAGAGAAAAGATGAAAATTAGTTTTTTGTAGGTCATAAAAATTTAGGTTTAGTTTAAAGAAATATAAAGTTATTTAAAAAAGATTGGAACTAAATAAAAGCCCCAGCGAAATCTTGAACGATTGGCCGGGGCTTTTGTTACCTTAAATGTAAATTATTTAACTGAATCGATGTGCTCGATCAGGTTCACCAATTTGTTTGAATAACCCCACTCGTTATCGTACCAAGATACGATTTTCACGAAGTTATCATTCAAAGCGATACCTGCTTTAGCATCGAAGATAGAAGTACGGGCATCTCCCAAGAAATCGTTAGATACTACTTCGTCTTCAGTGTATCCAAGGATACCTTTCATCTCACCTTCAGAAGCTTCTTTCATTGCTTTTTTGATTTCTTCGTAAGAAGCACCTTTAGTCAAGCGACAAGTCAAGTCAACCACAGAAACATCAGGAGTAGGCACACGGAAAGACATACCTGTTAGTTTACCTTTCAACTCAGGAATTACCAAGCCTACAGCTTTAGCAGCACCGGTAGAAGAAGGGATAATGTTTTGATAAGCACCACGGCCACCTCTCCAATCTTTAGCAGACGGACCGTCTACTGTTTTCTGAGTGGCTGTTACCGCGTGTACAGTAGTCATCAAGCCTTCAGAGATACCAAATTTATCATTCAATACCTTAGCGATAGGTGCCAGACAGTTCGTTGTACAAGATGCGTTAGAAATGATGTTCATGCTCTTGTTGTAGACTTTATGGTTAACACCCATTACAAAAGTAGGGGTGTCGTCTTTAGCAGGAGCAGATAAGATTACTTTTTTAGCACCTGCATCGATGTGCTTTTGACCAGTTTCCTGAGTCAAGAACAAACCTGTAGATTCTACAATATAATCAGCACCGATTTCATTCCATTTTAGATTAGCAGGATCCTTCTCAGCTGTAATACGGATTGCTTTGCCATTTACGACAAGCTTGCCATCTTTTACTTCGATAGTGCCCTGGAAAATACCGTGTGTAGAATCATATTTCAACATGTAAGCCATGTAGTCTACCTCGATAAGGTCATTGATACCTACTACTTCAATTTTAGGGTTGCTAGCTGCTGCACGGAAAACTAATCTTCCGATACGACCGAACCCGTTGATACCCACTTTAATTGTAGACATATTCGATTGGTTTTAAGTTAAGAGCGTGAATCTGCTTCACGATAAGGGCTCAAACATACAAATACGCCAAAGAAAAGTCAAACTGCGCCCCTCTAATTTATGGGAATAATAATATTGGGACTTTTTTAAAGATTTATTTGGCTAGTTTGGAATAAACTCATACCTTTGCGTCACCAATTTTGAAACATGGTCCGTTCGTCTAGGGGTTAGGACGCGTCCCTTTCACGGACGAAACACGGGTTCGATTCCCGTACGGACTACATCACAACAAGAGTGTGGAGCAAGAGCAAGATCTTGAACCGCACTCTTTTTTCTTTATAAGCCCTTGTGCTTGCTTAGAAGCGCAGCTCTTTTTTTAGTAAAATCAGTTATTTTAGCTTTATGGCTACCTTAAAATTGTCCAAATTGTTGAAGAAGAAGTTTTTATACTTTACAGGGCTACTTTTGCTTTGTTGGTGTCAGGGACTTTGCCAGCAAAAAAACGACGAAGTCAATTTTCAGGTAGGGAATGGTACAAGTGTTAAAGATCCCAATCTCTACGACAGTATATTCTTCTCTTTGGAGGAAGCCATGAAAGCACCTTTGCGTGTCAGTGAGTTGTCATTGGAAGGTAAAAAGCTGACTCAGTTTCCTGTTGCCGTACTGACGTTTAAAAACCTTCATACGCTCAACATCTCCTATAACCGTATTGATTCTATACCCGTCAATTTATTTGAACGGTGTAGAAAGCTGCACACGCTGCAGTATGCCGGCAATGGCTTGGATAAATTACCGGTGACATTGTTTCATCCTGCTTTGAAAGTATTGGATGTATCGGAAAATAATTTGACTGCCATTCCGGATGCCGTCAGTAAATGCAGTCAACTGGAAGAGTTAGACCTGCATGCCAATCAACTGACTGCTTATCCCTCTTCTTCTTTTGTCTTAAAGACGTTGAAGGCATTGATTCTTTCGGGTAATCCATTAACGACGATTGGTCCATGGGTTATCAATCAACCCGTGTTAAAAATTTTATTTGTTGACAATACCAAGATTGAAAGTTTGCCGGATGGGATTTGCAAAATGAATGCGCTCCGTTTTTTAACAATAGAAGAAGATAGCATCAAAGAACTGCCTGCTTGTTTTTGTGAGCTAAAAAAACTGAAAGTGCTGATGGTTTCTGGTAGTGCTTTGTCTGATGAGCAGTTGAAAGAGTTGAACGCTTGTTTGCCGGAGTTGCAGATCCGGTAGAATATCTTATTTATTTTTTTTTGAGATACCATTCTTTCACTACATAATAATTCCATAATCCTTTTTGTGCTGTAATAACCATTTCACAGTCTCTCGGATTGGTATTCAGATAAGGCTTGATCGTTTCATATGTTACATGGAAATATTCGTATTCATGTTCAAAAGTATAGCGAATGGATTTCCTCTTACCTGTGGTAAAGTCATCTACAGAACAATGAAATACTTGTGGCATGTTTTGATCTGCTTCTCTCTTGTTCAAATAAGTCCATGTGATTTCGGCAACATTACCAAACGTAAGGTAAGCAATCACAAGTCCAAGCAGAGGCAAAAGGAAAATCGCAAAGGCATAGTCTTTAACCGTCTTCACTTCCTGAAAGACATCTCTGATCGTTTTCCATTGGTAGATGGCTAGTGCCAAACAACCCAATAGTGTTGGGCCAAAGAAAACATATATAGTGTACCTTACATCATGACCTATTATATTCTCTTGAAAGAATAGAGCGTGTAAAACAAAGAGGGCTAGAAAACCAATCAGCAATGCATAATGTATTCGCGCTACTCTATCTCCTTTTGTTTTACCGATTCGTGAAGGGAATTGAGGATTCGCTTTTTTCTTTCTTTTGCTCATTGATAGTGCTTTTGATTACTGGATCAGCTGGAACTCTAAGCATTTGTATTTACCGTATTGCATAGGTGTCTCTTTCACCAGCATAAACCCGGCTTCCGTTAACCATTTCAGCATTTCACTTCGTGTCATGAGTTGCTTGCATTCCGGATTGACTACCTCCTCTTTCATGGTATCTGTGATGAATATACTCCCGTCTTTTTTCAAGACTCGTTTAAAGTCACGCAGCATTTTATCAGGCGCGCTAAAATGATGAAAGGTATTTTTAATAATGATTTTATCTACAGGCCCCGATAAATTAGCTGTACTGTCGGTACCTAATACAGGTATATAGTGAATGTTTTTATTGTCGAGGTGTTCAAGGAAAACCAGTTTAGTTTTAAACTGTTCGTATGAGTTAGAATCGATTTCATTAACGTATACCGTAAGGTCATCACAGTATTTAGATAGTGCTCTTTCAAAGAATGCTCTTCCTGCACCAATCTCTGCTACGGCATCATTTTTTTGAAGGTGGTATTGTATGATTTCAAAATGAAAAGCTGAATCAGAAATGGCTCCTGAAGTATAATTGACTTTTGGGTTATACGCATAATTGTATAAATCTCTTATCCAGTTATAATTACTGTCAGTTATTGCTTTTTGAATCAGGTATTGTCTTTCCAATTCATATAAGTTGGAGAGATCTATAATTTTATTACAGGATAGTATATAATCCGTGTCCAGCTGCCGAACATAAGGGTATACATCATTTGACAGGTTGTTTTTACTCAGATGAACGAGTTGATGACAGGTTCTTTTTTTCTTACCGGAAAGAGAAGACTTTTCTATTTTTTGTAAAAGACTGTCTGATTGTTGATCACATTTTTGCAAACCTTCTATAGCGGTGGTATATTTTTTTATTCTTATGCTATTGCTACCCAATATACCTTGTAGACTGTCGTTCGATAAAACATCTTCAGTGAAATGATCTATTCTGCGTTTCTTCTCTAATTGTTCAGCACGGATCTTTTTTTGTTCTGCTGTTACATAAGATTCATCTATGTCGTATACCATTCGGATGTTATCCAGTTGTACCATTCCACTATCGTTGTTATTTGACTGTACCAGCCAGGCCAACGAATGTGAATTTTGCTTATCAAAGAGCGCCGTAGCACCCCAGGTGGGTTGAGTCAAGGTAGTGAATGGGATCATTACAGTGGTCCATTCTTTACTTTCGGGAATAGTGATTTGATAGAATGCAAAGTCTTTTACATCGGAAGTCCTGAACATGAAGCTGTGACTCTTGCCTTTAAATTCATAAGCGAAGCCCTCTAAGCCAGTTAGATCAAGCTGCCTGGTTGATAGACTGCATGCTAAAGCCGTGTATGGATTCCATTTGCATTTGTCTTTTTCTAAAGTATAGGAAAAAAGGATAACTTGATCTTTGCGGAGAGGATCTTTGAAGTAGTCCTGATGAATTTTAGAAGCTCCTTTATCTGGTTGGTCGTTGAATGTAAACCAGTTTTCATTCAAGAGTGTTTTGTTATTGGCTTCGTTGAATTGATCAATCCATAATGGTTCTGTACGTTGTGCCTGTACTGGAAGGTTCGTTAATAATGCAACGGCGAAAATAAAAGACAAGGAGAAAAATAGAGCTTTTGAATTCATGAAAATAATTTTATAAAATGCTTTTCGGGACTAAACGTTTTGTCCACGTCTTCACACGTTTAGCAGAGGTCGCTACGCTATCCGGATTGGAAGTCAATGTAGTTTGCCAAGAATTCTCCGGTTTAAATTCTTCTTCCATTCCTTTTAAAACGCCTTGCGTGATTTTAGTAGAATGGATAATAGCGACGCATTCCGTGTTGAGGTTAGCACTTCTGGGGTCTAGGTTAAATGTTCCGATGACCGTAATTTTCCCATCGATCACCATGGATTTAGCGTGCAGACCAAAGATGGGAGTGAAGTTTATTTTTTCTTGCAAAGCGCCGGTCATGACTTTTCTGCGTTCTGCTGCATCGGGCTTGAATTCATAAATATGAACACCTGTTTCCAATAATTTATTTCTGTCGCGTTGATAACCGCTGAAGGCCTCGAGGTTATCCGTAGAAGCCAGGCTATTGGTTAGTATTCTGATTTTTACTCCACGTTTTACAGCATCCCGAAAAAGTGTTTGTCCAATTTCAGTGGTGATGAGATAAGGTGATTGTATATCGATGGAGTATTTTGCTTTTTTAATAAGATTGATCAAGGCATCTGTGCATACACCGCTGCCCGACAATCCTTTTTTGCCATCGTTTTTACCGGGCACATCGGATACAAAGAATACACTGTCCGCCCATACCAATTGACCTGATTGTTGAATGCGCTGAAACGCTTGAGGCAGCTCTTGCATGTTGGCTCTCACCTGAGGCCAGAAGTTGTTGGGATTGCAGGCATACTGATGAAGCCTGTCGAAGCGTGTGTTGTCCAGTTTTGTTTTGTCTTCTTCGCTGACTAGTTTTGTTACCGGTACACTTAAAGGACTGTTCCAAAAGGACTCAAACGATTCGTGTACGGTGTTGACGGCTTTACCGAGCAGCAACACATCGCGGTCACGGAAATTGTATTCGTGGTTGTAATCGAAATATTCATCGGCCATATTTCTTCCACCCGTGATGACTACTTTTTGATCAACGATAAATGTTTTATTATGCATGCGTTGATTGGCTGAGCGAAAATCAGTAGAAAACTTGACAAGTTTATTGTAACTATTTTTACCAAGTTTCACTCCGGGATTGTATATTTTAATTTCTATATTTTCGTGAGAGTCGAGTGTTAAAATTTCATGTACACCAGCTTCTACCATGATGTCATCGACCAGCAAACGAACTTTTACGCCACGGTCTGCGGCTCTTACCAAATAGTCGCAAGCGATCAGGCCTACATTATCAGGCGAGAAGATAAAGTATTGGATGTCGATGCTTTGCTCTGCATATTCAGACAACCATCCGCGAGCGACTAAAGCATTGCCGCCATCTTCCAGTACATATACTCCGGTTTTATCCTGCATCAACTGACGCAGTGGATTTAATGCTTTAGAAAGTGAAAGGGAATCATTGCGGTGTATGCTGGAACAAAAATCTTTTTTCTGTACAGGAATTTCAGGGATCGTTTCAGAACAAGCCACCATGAACAAGAGCATTATAAAGGATAAATAGTATTTCATTCTGATCATTTGAAAAAGTCTGCACTGTCTACTGTTTCTTCTCCCATAGAAGCTTTCACGCGAACCGCTCCAATAAAGGTAAGCACGATTAGAATAAGGAAATAATAATCCCAACGTGAAACGTTGCTGAAATTATTAAAGATCAACCAGGTTGTGCCAGCTAGTAACAGAGTGATGGAGGTAGCCAGCAGAAAAGATAAACGGGATATGGCTTGTGCAGAAAATTTTCTCCAGAACGGAATGATGCTTAGGGTTACAACCAAGGGAGCCGTTATTTTCCTGAAACCGGCAACCATAAATAGGAATCCCCAGAAGCGAAATCCAATGACAAATAAGTGATCATTTTCATCCCCTGCCCAAGCATACATTTCACTCAAGTTGTGTTTGCCGGATTTGATAATGGCAAAATCAGTGTAATCGTAATTGAAATTCGTACCACAGTTCAGTTCGGATACTATTAATCCGTCTGTTAGTTTTTTTGTTTGTAAGGTTTGATCTTTTTGCTCTCCTACAATGGTATATAAGTTTGGAGCTACAGACCAAAATACAATTTTGTGATCTCCAATCTGAGGATTGGTTGGAGTCCCTTTACCTATATAAAGGTAAGGACCTGATAACATCGCCTGATAGTAAATGGCTGCATCGGTAGCCACTTCATGCGACAAACAAAGGAAGGTGTCGGACGCTACAATGGCATTGGAATAGGTGGTATTGGCTATAGCGACGGGCGTATAGTTTTTCAATTCTTTTTTGATAACAGCACTCAATCTGTAAGTACCCATCGTAATTGTATTAGCGGTGTATTCCGCCGGGACAAAACCGAATTTCTTAGGGTTCTTGTATTTATCTTTGTATTTAAACCGATCAGAATTAATCAGTTTTGTGTTCCATGTTTTATGGTAGTTATACTTGATTGTATCGGTTGTTCTCCCTAAAGATTTGTTTGTGGTTTTCTTCGTAATTTCTTCTTCCCACTGACAAATTTTTATTTCACGGTACAATTTCAGGTGGGTAGTTTTTATTCCGAATAAAGGATCGGTAAGTTCTTGTTTCGATTGAAGCGTGTCACTGATTAAGATGAGATGATCGTTGAGCGTTGGTGATATCGTCCTGGAAGATGTTTCCTGTACTATATTTCTCGTGTATTTAATCAAATTGGTTGTCTTTGCATGGTGCATTTCTCCATACACAATCGCCCAGCATGCCGCAGCCACGTAGATGATACCCATAGGTACCCCCATGAACGCATCTTTAATGCGTTGAAACCAGTTTTTATTTTCTACGTCAGTGTGTTCAGGCATTTGAAAAGAAATTACGACGATTTCGCTCTGACTATAATTGCTTATCTAATGTTGCATTTGTTTCAACAGAAATGATTCTGCCTCCTTCCAATGCCTCATGTTTATTGTCGTATTCTAATGCGACGACAGGTTTCGGCTGATCACTGTAGAGGGCTACAATATAGCGAGTGAATTGTATCGTTGCAGAAGGATTTACTCCGTTGGGTGTAGTGTCTCCTTTGAAGGTGTAAGGAAAAACTTTAACCAGTTTTATTGGAGGCAAATTTTTCCATTGACCAATCCTGTAGCCCACTAATGCATAGTAAGTTTTGAATCGCTTATTTTTGAAATCAAAAAAAGTTCCGGGGTACGAAGTAATCACCATTCCCCCAAATACGATGGCTGTGGAACCCACAAGTATAGCTTTGTTGACCGAACTATCGCCCGGCATAAATAGCGGACTAACCAATGTAAAAAAACCTACGGCAATAAAAATGAGTCCCAGTAAATGAGGACCGATCGAGAAAAAAGATCTGGATCTAAAGTTGTATTCAGTTTTCAATGAGATTTGGTTTATGTTTAAATCGACGATTAATATAAACCAATTTCACTAAAAATAAGGGAATCTATACCATATTTTATTTACTCGTTGTTGGCGTCTCGCCAACAACTGGACAGTAGTAACCCATTTTCATACCAACACTTGTTGACGGGACGCCAACAAGAAGTAATCCAACTTATTTTGCTATACATGACCTGTCAGGGGACAGGCCATGTATAAGATTGAGAAACAGAGCGGAGAAATATTATTTTCTTACTTACTTTTCTTCTATTGTGAGTTATTGTCTGAATTGGTTTTCAAGTCATCGTTATTGATGCTTTTCTTGCGGCTCTTTTTCTCGGTTGTCATTTTACCGATGCGGTAACTAAAATTGATCTTGAAATTCATATTGTGTAAGATATTGCTGCTCGATTGATTCAGCATAGGAGAATCGAGTTGTGTTCGGATGCGTATGGATGGTGTAAAGAAATTTTCTGCACCGAAACCGATACTTCCTTTTTTCTGATTGAAATCTTTCTTTATGTTTAAACTGTACATCCCAAAACTGGTTTGGTAACCTTGCAATTGCACCTGGTTGCCCCGGTAGAAAGCAAACCACTGCAATCCCCAGCCTCTCGCTATTTCAAATCCTCCGTTGATACGACCACTGATTACCCAACCCTGATTGCTGGCATTGTAAAAAGGATCAGGGTTATTATTTTTCAATACCGCATAGTAAACGTCTACACCTCCACCTAATGTAAAGCGATTGGAAATACTGATGTTGGAAAAGAGATTGAATCCATAGGCATCTTCACTGCCTATGTTTTGATACGTGGTATGAATCGTATCTCCTTTGACATCACGCACTGCCTGAATAGAGCCTTCTGTATTTCGCATAAAGCCAGCCAGAGTAGCAGAAGATCTTCCAAAGTAACTGCTGTAAGAAAGTTCATAGTTATTGGAATACTCCGGACGAAGTTCAGGGTTACCAACGGTAATGTTAAACGGATTCGATGCCTGTACGTTAGGATTTAAGAACTGCATGGAAGGTCTTTGTATGCGTCGGTTATAAGAAGCCTTGATCATATTTCCATTCTCGAATTTTTTCGATACGTTGATACTGGGTACCAATACACCATACGCCGGAATGCTTACTTCACGGTTTTGCTGGTACTGTGCATTGATACTGGTGTATTCATAACGCAGTCCGGCTTTGAGGGTATAGTTTTTTAAAAAGTTCAAGGTATAAGAAGTATAAGCAGCCGTGATGTTTTGATTGTAATGAAAGGTGTTATTAAGGCTGTCGTTACCAAAAGAAGTGTAATCACCGTCGGCGCCGACTGCGGAGAAGTATTCGTATTTGCTGTACACCTGGCGGTAAATGTTTTTAGCGCCTACTTCCAGCAATTGATTTTTAGATAAGGGATGTTGGTAATCGACTTGCACCGTACTTTCCTGATTGTAGCCATGGTTCTGGTTTTTCAAGCGACTAGCTATTTGTGACTGGTCTGCATTATTTAGAATGTTGTTGGTGAAATCGTTGTTGGTATTGTTTCTGCTGTACAAACCTAAAATGCTCAATTCTTTTTTAGGTTTTTTAAACAAGTGCGTATAAGTAAGATTGGCATCGATCGATTGCGAACCGTTCTCCGTCTTAACATCTCTGTGACTTTCGTTGATGAGCACATCATTTTGATAAGAGTGAGAAGAAAGATCGCTTTGTGAATTATTCATTTGTCTCAAACCGTATTTTACAGAAGCATTGATGGAGTTGGTGGAGTCGATATCATAATCCCAACCGAATACATAATTTCCAAAGCCCATCAGACTTTGAGTATGTGCTTGCTGAATGGTTCTGGTATACATGCCCGTGTTTCGATCATAGGCATTTTGATCGTTTTCATAACTCCCCGGAATGTTGTAGCCCGCTCTTCCATGGCCACCCAGAGAGAACCCCATTTTCTTGGTGCGGTATGCGCCGTTCAATCCAAGAGAAGACCCTCTTATACCTGCACTGGCATCTATGTTTAAAGAAAAACCCTGCAAGGTATTTTTCTTTAAAACAATATTCACAATACCGGCAGAACCTTCTGCATCGTATTTGGCGGAAGGTGAAGTAATCACTTCCACGGATTTAATTTGATCGGCAGGAATTTGCTTTAACGCATCAGCCACACTGGAAGCCATCAAAGCAGACGCTTTTCCGTTAATGAGTACTTTGACATTGCTATTGCCACGCATGGAAAGGTTACCGTCCATGTCGACCATCAGCAAGGGGGCTTTGCGCAATACATCGGAGGCATCTCCACCCTTATTGGTCGCATCGTTTTCAGCATTATACACAATGCGATCAACCTCTTCCGTAATTAAATCTTTTTTACCTTCTACCACCACTACGGTTTCCGTAGGAGAGGCTATTTGTATTTTGCTTAAAACCACTTCGTTCTTTTCATCCGATACTACAACCGGATCGATGGTGATGTCATTATAACCTACCATCCGCACACCGACTTTGTAGGTGCCGTTTGCCACATGCTCCAATACAAAAAAACCGGCACTATCGGTAATCGTACCGTCCAATATTTTTCCGGTTGCTTTATCAATTAATCCAACAGAGGCGAACTCTATTGCTTCAGTTGTGGAAGAATCCGTAACGATACCTGATATTTTTCCCGTAGGAAGAACAGGATTTGTTTGTGCCTGACTCCATTGAATCAGGGAGAAGAATAATAAAAAGGTAAAGAGGTGTTTCATGCAAGGGTAGACGATTGTCACTGCAATTTATTGTTATTTTTTAATTAAAAAGACAGGAACATGATATGCAATGTGATTGTCTCGGCAGAGGGATGGATTTTATAGACAGATGGGAATTCAATACTGTAAAATAAGGTACGAGCGAGGAGCTAGGAGGTACGAGATATTTCGTCGTCCCTCGTTCCTCCTGGCTCGTACCTTTATACGGCTTCATACCTGATCCTCATTTTCTCTTCTTCAATGTCCAGCATGTCCTGGTAGTTGCGGATGATTTCTTCGTCTGTTTCCGGGTCTCTGTTTAACTCGATTAATAATTGTCGTTGATGAGCCAGCAGATTTTTGTATACTTTTCTGAAGTCGGTTTGTTCCACTTCTGCCTCCTGATCCAATTCAAATTTATCACTTTCAAATTTATCACGGAGTTGTTGCAAGGCAATGTTGTGTTGAAGTAACTCTCCATGTTGGTCATTCAGAAAGCGAACACTATGTTCTGCTAATTTTCTTCTCACGATCAAATGCTGATGTTCTAATGGTAAATGATGATCCGGATCTTCCATATTTACCCATTTGATGACCAAAGGAAGCGTTAGTCCCTGTAGCACGAGGGTAACAAGAATGACAACAAAAGTGATGAAGAGAATAAGGTTACGTTGAGGAAAGTCGCTGTGATCTGTCAGATAAATCGGAATGGACAATGCCGCTGCCAGAGAAACTACACCGCGCATGCCTGCCCATCCTAGTATAATAGGACCTTTCCAGCCCGGCCTATTATCGGCTGTTTGTATGTAACGGCTGATGAATACCGTAAAGACAGAAGCCCCTAATGCGCAAAGAATCCTTGATACAATCAGCACAGCAGAGATCAATAGTCCATAACCGATAGCGCTGGATAAACTAACATCTTCCAATTGATCTACAATCACCGGCAATTCTAATCCGATCAGAATGAAGACCAATCCGTTCATGATAAAGCTTAGAGTGCCCCAAACACTATGAGACTGGAATCTGCTCTGATAGTTCAGGAACAAGTGACTTCTGTAAGAAAGAAATAGACCTCCGCTGACTACCGCCAATACACCGGAGAAGTGAAAGGCTTCCGCTGCAATATACATGGCATAAGGTGCCGTAAGAGTCAATACAATGTCGATATGAGAATTGGTTGGCATCCATTTGTGGATGGCATAGTAGATCAGTGCAACTCCTATTCCAATTAGAATTCCCAGGGCTACTACCAATACAAAGCTTCCAATGGCTTCATGGAAAATGAAGTGACCTGTATCCACTGCAATCAAGGCGAATCGGAAGATAATTAAACTGGAAGCGTCATTTAGTAAACTCTCTCCTTCCAATATGGCGGACGATCTTTTAGGGACTTTCACATGTTTCATTACCGTAGTAGCAGAGACCGCATCCGGCGGGGAAACGATAGCGCCAAGTAAAAATCCCAGCGCCATAGTAAATCCGGGAATGAACATACTGGAAAAAATAGCAACGACAAAAGAGGTAACGAATACAACTATAAATGCAAAACTGACGATCACTCTGCGCCAGCGCCAGAAGTCTTTCCACGATGTAAACCAGGCTGCTTCGTACAGAAGGGGAGGAAGGAAGATGACAAAAATGAGTTCCGGGTTGATCTGAACAAGAGGCAATCCAGGAATGAAACTAAAGACCAGTCCACCTAAAACCAATACAATGGGATAAGCGATTTTTAGTTTTTGTGCGAGCATTACCATGAAGAGAATGATGAGCACGAGGATGACGTATTGCAGGAAGGTGAGCAGCATAAAGTAGGGACGAGCTAGGAGGTACGAGGTACGAATTAAGTCGATTGAGATTTACCTCCAAGATAATAAAAAGTTAAGAGCTAGGAACTAAGGGGTACAGAAAAATGTATTTCGTTCCTCCTAGCTCCTAGCTCGTTCCTCCCTTAGTATTTCACATCCCCCTTCATCTCAATTCGTTTCTTGGCGGCTTGTGTCTTTACATTTTCATAGACTTTGTTGTCAAAGGATTCGGAAACTTCTTCTTTCTTCTTTTTCTTCAATTCGGCTTCGATGTATGTTTTTCTCTGGGTAATCAGCGCGTCCATTTCTTTTTGCAATTGATTTCTTTGTGTAGTCAAACTGTCCAGGTATTTTTCGCGCTGAGCAGGAGTCATTTTTTGTATCGCATCCGGAAGCTGAGTCGCCGGTATGGTAGCGAGGTTCACTTTCTTGTCTTTGTAATCGTTGACCAACTCGTGGTCTCCCATGTAGGCGTCTTTACCGGATTTGGTATTGTTGTTGTATTCCGCTCTGCGTGCGGCAGTGGAACTGGATATACCCGAACTTAATTTAGCGCTTTGTGCTTTTTTGACGTCTTGTTTTTGCTTTTGTTCAGCTGAGCCATAATATATTCTTGTATCGTCCATTTTAGAAGAAACGTCCGCGATTTTATCGTCATAAGGAGTCGTTACCGTCAGGTTGTTGGCATTCATGTCCACTTGCAGAAACGCTCCGCCGGAGCACGTTGCGATTTCTTTCCAGATTCTTTTCGCTTCATTGTTATTGCCCATCAGGATGGTATTGATGAGGATGTCTTTTTCTTTTGCTATGCCGCAAGACACGGGATATTTAACATCGTCTTGGTAATCCATGTGCGGCTCGTAATCGCCTACAAGGAATATACTTTTGAATACGCTGGTGTCTGTACTCCATTTCATGAGAGTTACCGCTTCGTGTAAACCCTGGTTCACACTTTCAGGACCATCTCCGCCACCGTCGGCTGTAATGGTCATGAGTTGTTCGTATACATCGTCCAGGTCTCCGGAGAGTTGTATTTTCCTGGTGATGAAGGCATCGCCGCGGTCTCTGTAAAAGACCAAACCGACTTCTACTTGTGTGGTGGTATCTTGCGCAAAGCTGCTGGCGATCGACCAGATTTTTTCTTTCGCGGTACCGATCAGGCCACTCATGCTGCCGGTAGCATCGAGAGCAAATACTACCTGTACTCTTTTGTCTTGTACCGGTGCAGGAGGAGCGGTGGTTTCCTTTGGCTCTAATAAATTTAGAGTAGCCGGTGCATAAACCAATCCATCGGAGGTGATGGGTCTGTCGGCATTGGAAAAATTAAAAGCGAACAGCGTACTGATGCTTAATAAAATTCCGGAGAGGGAGAGTTTGAGTATCGTGTTCATCGGTGTAACGGTTAAGGTATGACCAATTTTACACCGGTATTTTAAAAATGTAAATGCAGACTTAGCCAAATGGGATTTTGACTAAGGGAAATGAACCTTTGGTTGAGTGAGTTTAATCCAATAAGGTTCGTATAGTAGTGTATAGCGAGGCTTCTTGTTCGTTTCTGCCATAAAAGCCCGTAGAAGGCGTCTTGAATTTTTGTTGAATGACTTCTATGACTTCACGTTCCTTTTCATTTATAAAAGTCAATGTCATGTATTGCGCATCCGGTCCCCAGGAAACCATCATGTCTCCATTGGGATCAATCTGTTCTATCCCTTCAACTAAGGATTGAATAATTGACATGTCGCTAACGGTAGCGGATTGGATGACTTTGTGTTTTGAAATGGATTGAAATTCCTCAATCTCCAGCGCAGTGAATGCCTTTGTTTTAAACCAAGTCCTTTGCATTGTTTTTCTTTTCGTTTATCGATTGAATAAAAGCATCGTATTCGTTTGCAGCAAAAGCTTTTTGAGGAATCAGTAGTTCCGAACCATCATTGACCAGAATCTGAAAATAAGTCGTGGCATCGTGTGTATGAATAGTATCGAAAGTATAGGTGAAAAACTCATCGTCTCTTCTGTAAACTACAGCAACGTCATTGACGGTCAGTTCATGTTTTTTAAATTTTAACACCTCATCGGCCCATGCTTCCACAGATTGTTTTTTCTCCTGTTTGGTGCTGTAACTTTTCCAGATGTGGTACACACAATAGACAATCCCTCCCATAAATAGAAGGGCGTAAAATACATACTTGCTGCTATAAAAAGAGGCCACTAAGGTAATGCCTCCTAACAATAGCGCCACCACTATGAAGAATAATCTACCGGCGTAGGCTTTGGAAAAGAGTTTGAATTCTGTTTGGTCTTTGTAAAGTTCGAGCAGGTCTTCTTTTCTTACGGTGAGTTCAAAGGTGTTCTTTGTTGTCATTTTATTATTGTAGGTTTTGTTTTCAAATGTATGATGACCGGTTTAACTATTATGCTGAATCGCATCCAGGTAGAGTAAAAAGGCCATGATCCCTACAAATCGAACCGCATTAATGATGATGTGAAATTTAATATAAGAGGCAGGAAAATTCTGTTCTTTTAATTTTTTGTACACCAGGTAATTAGTAACGATAAGCAAAGCGGCAAGGCATATAATGTAAATGGTATGAGCCGTTTCAGGAGCGATGAGATTAAACTCTATGTTGATAAAATATAAAACCATGATCGCAACAACGGTGCTGATAGTGTAAATCCTCATGCCTGAAAAGGCGTCAATCAAGGCCAGCTTTTTATCAGGCTCTAATAATTTCGTAGCGCGTTCATTGAGAATTTTGCCGATAAAATAGACCAGCATAAATAATAGTACAGCAATCAGAAAAGGGCTCATCATTTTTTGTTTTTATTGTCGTTCAAATAAGTCGATCAGATTTCTTTTGATCCACTCGGTTGATATTTTATTTAATGGTGTTCTTTCTGCCAAACATTTGGCTTCATACGTTTCAGGTGTCGAATCGACAACTTCACATCCAAAACATATTTTGAGTGCATAGACCGGTTTGGATTGGTAAAAGAAGAGGACACAATCGCGGTAGTCCGGTATGCAACGCCCGCCGCTTGGTATTTCTGCACAATGGTAATTGGGAAACAGTTCCAATATAGTAATAATCTCTTTTGGAGTATGGACTTGTTGTTTGATTTCGTAAACCTCTAAATAGCTAGAGTAATCGTTCATTGGGAATCGCTCGTCTTTAAAAGCTGTGATAATCTTTTCGTTCAATACCGCTACTTGTTGCAGTTCTTTTTGGGACAGCGAAGAGGAATCTTTCGCCGTCAATACCCTTGGGCCACTTTTATTGGTGGAGAGGAAGACGATGGAGTCGACCGGTTGTGCGGGGAGGTATTTCTTCCAGTCGGTACTTTGAGACTGACAGATGGAAATGGAGAGTAGGGTTAGAATAAAAAATAGGATGGGTTTCATGTGGAGTGATTCGTTAATTTTTAGTCTCGCGCGGATGTTCCGCCTTTTGGGCGGATCATCCGCGTGCTCTTTTTTAGTTTGATAGAGCAATGATGTTTTTTGGGATCTGTGATCCTGACATCAGGCTTCGTGGTATGGATCACAGATCCATATAGACTTTTCTGCTTTGTATTTATTTTGTTGTTAAAGTCGCGGATGATCCTGCGGAACATCCGCGCCAGGATGTATTTGTACTTTTGATCATGAATGTAAGATCATTTATATTCTAATAAATATCAGGTGAGGTAAATGGATACGTACTCTAACGACTAACGTCTAACCACTATCAACTAATACCCAAATACCTCCTCCAACGTCAACTCCCTCACCACACCATACTTCTTCAATTTCTCCAGATCGAGTTTATCTTTCGAACCGACCAACACAATGCTGTTGGTCTTGCCTTTGATGTGCAGGGCATGGAAATTTAACAAGTCTTTATAAGTATAGGTCTTGAGTTTGTTGTATAAGTCTTCGCGTGTATTGAAAGTAATACCAAGACGTTTGTTTTTCAGGTAAGCGAAAATTACATCCATGCGATCAATGCGTTCGGAAGCGAGTACTTCTTTTAATGAAGCAATGCTGTTGTTGAACAAAACTTCCGAATAAGGGAAAGTATCCAGCAAACCCAACATCGCATCCATGGCTTCTCCCAGCTTATCAGCTTGTGTACCGAGATAAGAAACCTGATAGTTCGGTTCTTTCAAATGTTGCGCTACCGTGTAAGTAGATTTAGCACTGTAGGCTAAAGCTTTCGATTCACGAATCTCCTGGAAGACCAGAGAACCCATGCCGCCGCCGAAGTAGTCGTTGAAGATGGCTGATTCAACAGTCGTTTTTACATTGTAATCATCCGATGCATTCAGAATCATGATCTCTGCCTGGATCATTTTATAATCGACCCAATACACTTCGTTCGCATCGGGCTTGCGGAAGGTGTATGTTTTAGTCACAGGCGGCACAGGTTTGGCACCGGGTTTATGATGTGTCAACACAATGCTTTTAATATCCGTTGCCGAACGAGGACCGTAGTACAATACCGAATGTTTAATCGTACGCAGTTGCTGCAGTAAAGTCAGCAATTCTTCCGAAGTAATTTTATTGAGCGTGGTTTCCGGAATAAAATTGGTGAAAGGAGAGTTCGGTCCGTACGTCGCATAGTTTACCAAGGCCGAACGTAAAATAGTTTCTTTGGATGTTTTCTGATCGCGTTTGTTCTTGAGTATTTTTTGTTTGAGATTAGCCAAGGCTACCGTATCGCCGACAGGCTTCGCCAATAACTCTTCCATCAGCGCCATGGCTTTTTCCATGTTCTCATTCAGGCCGGATACCGTGACAAAAATATTGTCTGCTGTCGAATAAAATTTATAATCACAACCGATGCGGTAAAAGGCATTGCTTAAAGCTTTAACGTCGTGTGTAGCAGAACCGAGGAAAGGAAGATAAAGCGTCAACAGGTTATAGCGGTTGTCGTGTTCTTTCGTGAGATCCCATGAATAGTAGAGATTGAAGAGGTTGTTCTCTTTGTTCTTTTTATAAATGACCGGCATTTTACCGGTGCTGTCGATCAGTGTTAATTCTTTCTTGAAATCCAGGAATACCGGTTTGATCGGAGTTACAGGAATCTCAAATACTGCTTTGTAGAAAGCCGAAACAGAATCACGGTTTACGCTGACTTCAGAGATGATCGGCTTCGGAATTTTTTGTATGGTAGAATCCACACCTTGTTTTTTGTATACCGTTACCAAATTATTTTTAAGAAAGTAACGATTGGCCCAGACAACAATATCTTTGGCGGTAGTTTTTTCCATGTAAGAAAATTGATCCACCAAACTTTTCCAGGGCAACTCCAATCCAAACGCATCGACCATTTTATCGGCTCTGCTTTTGTTGGATTCTAATTCAATGGTTAATGTCTTTTTATAATCAACAATGACAGCCTCCACTAAGGTAGGATCAAATCGTCCGGCTTTTAAATCCTCTATCGTGCCTAATAATAATTCCTGACAGGCGAGGGTAGTGGAACCGTTGACAGGCTTAGCACCCAGCATGAAGAAACTGTAATCGTGCATGTCGTAGTAGTAAGCATAACCGCCTTGCAGTTTTTGCTCCTGGTTTAATTTCAAGTCAATTAATCCTGCTTGTCCGTTGTAGAGAATGGCAGAGAGCAATTTCAAACGCGCTTGCAGGGTAGGATCTTTTTGTAAACTTTCATCGATGCGATACGCCATCACCATGGATTCGGCGGTAGGGCCGACTACTTCCTTAACAACAGGTCCGTTGATGTCGCCGGCTTTTTTGGTGGTGGCAGGTATTTCTCCTTTTTTCCAGTTGCCAAAATATTTTTGCAAAATCAAAACGGTAGAATCGTAATTCAAATCACCACTCATGCAAATGGCAATGTTGTTGGGTTTGTAATAGGTGTCGAAGTATTTTTTGATTTCAGTGATCGAGGGACTTTTCAAATGTTCTTCTGTACCGATGGTGGTTTGTGTTCCGTAAGGATGGTTAGGAAATAAACCTGCATACAAAGCTTCCCATGTTTTCCAGCTGTCGTTGTCCAGACCTCTGTTTTTTTCTTCGTATACTGCTTCCAGTTCGGTATGAAATAAACGAGGCACCACGGTACTCATGCGCTCCGCTTCAATTTTGGCCCAACGTTCGAGTTGGTTGGAAGGAATGTCGTTGACATATACCGTTTGATCGTTGGCGGTATACGCATTCGTTCCGGTAGCTCCGATCTGACTTAACATTTTATCAAACTCGTTGGCTATCGCATAAGTAGCAGCAATGAGTGATAAGCTGTCAATCTGATGATAGATGACTTTTCGTTTTTCTAAATCAGTGGTTGCACGGTGTTCCTCAAACAAAACTTCAATGCGGTCCAGGTAGACTTTTTCCTGTTCCCAATTCATCGTACCGAATTTCGTTGTACCCTTAAACATGATATGCTCCAGGTAATGGGCCAATCCTGTTGCTGTAGCCGGATCGTTTTTGCTCCCTGTGTTTACAGCGATGTAAGTTTGTATACGCGGCGCCTGTTTGTAGGAAGAGAGATAAATTTTCAATCCATTCTCCAACGTATAGATCCTGGTGTTCATCGGATCATTAGGTGCGCTCTCGAAGGGCATGTTGTAATCTTTCTTCTGGGCGAAGAGCGGGGAAGAAAGAAAGAAGAATAGGAGGAATAGTTTTGACAGGTTGTTTGAAAAAGGTGTCATAGCTGATAGGTTATTAAGTCTGTCTTGCCCCTAATCCCCTAAAGGGGACTTAGGTTATTATTAGTTTTATATAAACTTCAACAAAGTGAAGAGATGTATTAATAGTTAAGTAATGTTAATGCTAAGTCCCCTTTAGGGGATTAGGGGCAAGACAGCTTGTTTATATATTCGGATCCAATCCCATCCGCTTCTTCAACTCGTCTACGAGCGGATGTTTTTCGGAAAGATAACGCAGTTTGTCTTCGTCTGTATATAATACTTTCTTCGTATTTGTTTTATCTTCTTCGATCAGGACTGTTTTGAAACCAATCTTTTGACCGTTCAATTTTTTAGAGAAAAATTCCTGCAGTTCCCATTTCAGTTCTAATAAAATAGATTCCTGCAAAGGATTGGTGAACCCTACGTACAGCCAGCCTTCTTCGACCTTTTGTGGTTGGGTATTGGTGAAGACCATGTAAGCGTTGGTGTTTCCTTTTTGTTTTAACTGTGCCGTAAACTCTTCCCAGATTTTCTGACAGGTTTCTGCGTTGACCACAATGTTATCCGGAATTTCTTCTTTTGGTTTCTCTTCCTGCTTGGGAATGGTAATGTTCTTCAGCGAAATTTTAGGAGTGGATAAGGTAGAGGGAACAACTTGTTCGACTTTTAATTTAGGAGTAACCGGTACTTCTGCAACTGTTGGTATTGGAGTAATAGCTGCAGTTTCAGCAACAGGTGTTGTTGTCGTGGTATTAGTTGTTGCAGGACTTGGATTAGATTCAGCAGGCGTTGAACTTACGCCGTTACTTTTTTTTTTGAAGGGTCAACCGCGATGGACAATACGTCCTTCAGGTGACACAATTTCATCAAACACAATTCGATGTGCAGGCGTTGGTTTTTGCTGGATTTGAAATGCAGGTCACATTGATTGACCACATTCAGTGCCGACAATAAAAATCCTTCTTCTGCGGATTGTGCTTGTTCCAGGTAACGTTTCGCGATTTCGCCGGATACTTCCAGCAACTTCACGGTGGACGGGTCTTTGCAGACCATCAGGTTACGCAAGTGTTCGCCCAGACCAATTAAGAATTGGTGACCGTCAAATCCTTTGCGTAGGATTTCATCAAACAAAATCAAAATCTCGCTGTGCTTGCCGGTTTTGAATTGATCGATGATTTTGAAATAATATTCGTAATCAAGAATGTGAAGGTTCTCGATCGTTGATTTGTAGGTAATGGAATTGTCTGACGAAAACGTCACGATCAAATCGAAGATCGACAAAGCGTCACGCAGCGCACCGTCTGCCTTTTGAGCGATCAGGTGTAGCGCTTCTCTTTCTGCTTTGATGCCTTCTTTACCAGCGATTTGTTCGAGGTGATCGGCAATGTCTTTGACTTGGATACGATTGAAATCGTAAATCTGGCAACGGGAGAGGATCGTAGGAATGATCTTGTGTTTTTCCGTTGTCGCCAAAATGAAGATGGCATACTTCGGCGGTTCTTCCAACGTTTTCAGAAACGCGTTGAAAGCCGCGGTCGACAGCATGTGGACCTCATCTATGATGTATACTTTAAACTGACCGGCTTGCGGAGGATAGCGAACTTGTTCTACCAGGTTACGGATATCATCGACAGAGTTATTAGAGGCCGCATCGAGTTCGAATACATTGAAGGAAGCGTTGTTGTTAAAACTTTTGCAGGAATCGCATTGGTCGCAGGCTTCCGTGTCCGCTGTGAGGTTGGTGCAGTTGATGGTTTTGGCCAAAATACGTGCATTGGTAGTTTTACCTACTCCTCTTGGACCGCAAAATAAAAAGGCCTGCGCCAGGTGATTGTTTTTGATGGCATTTTTCAGCGTAGTGGTAATGTGAGACTGCCCCACTACCGAATCGAAGGTAGCCGGTCTGTACTTACGTGCCGAAACAATGAAATTTTCCATCTACGCAAGATACAAAAAGTGCTTCGCAGGCACAAGTGCTGTGGATATTTTAGGAGAAATGAGAGATGGGAGATGAGAAATGAAATGGGAAATGAGGAATGAGAGATGGGAAATGAGAGAAGATGAGGGATTTAGGCGTTCATTTCTCATTTCTCATCTCTCATCTCTTAAAATTTAGGTATAAAAATTGTATTATTGTACCCGGTTCAGACGGAACCGAATCTGAAGAGTAAAAGAGTAGAGTAACATTATCGTTCCTCCTAGCTCGTACCTCTTCACTCATATTGGGGCCGACCGGTATTGACAGGTTGAGCGATTGCGTATGTAAGCATGCAGGCTCATGGGATGAGAGCCTCAAAAGATAGTTCCACAATTCAGTTGGCGAAGAAAACTACGCCTTAGCTGCTTAATTCTAACCAAGTTAGGATAACAGGCGAAAGGGTGAACTTAGAGTTCCCCGGCTAACATTCCTCTTTTCCCTCGTCTTACGGGAGAAGGCCAGGAGTGACGTTAAGTAAGACTAGTCCAGGTAGGGTCATGATGCCCGGGCGAAATTAAATGACTAAGAAATGATTTGGATGCCGGTGACCGGATCATTTCCGACAATCAACATTCGGCTAAGCATGTAGAAGATCCGTCAGTTACCTTCTCTGGACCAGAGTTCGAATCTCTGCGGCTCCACTTTAACAAAAATAACCTATTGTAGAACAGTAGGTTATTTTTGTTTTGTTAGATATTTGTTAGATTAAACAGTAGGGTAAATCTAACAACTTTTCATTTTTATAAAAAAAAACATACTTAGTCCTTTAATTTAAATTCATCCCTTAGTGGCAATTAATACATTTGTTGATGAAATAATTTATGATTAAGAGATTCTAATTGCGAATAGAAACATCAATGTAAAAGAGCGGTATTAACAAAAGGAATTATATAATCAAGGAGGTTCTAATGTTGGATGAACGAATCAAAAGCACAGGTTTTGTAATTGGAGCATTAACATTTATCGCTTATATCAAACAATATATCTATTACTGCTATTTCAATGTTGATATAAGTTCCTACATAAGCATAGAAGAGGTCTTTACTCCTTTTATTGATGAGCTTGCAATAAATGGAAGTACAGTTTTTATTACATACTTTGTATTACCAACGGTGTTAAAGAATATTCCTATTCTTACAAAAAGCACAACCAATGAAGTGGCCATTAAGACTACGAATTGGATGCAAAACCTCGTTTATTACACAACTGTTTTTGCTAGTGTAATATTTGCACTTACCATATTTATTTCTTTTTGGTTTACGAATAAAGAGTTAATAATAATGAGATTAATTCTTTCAGGTATACTCATTCTGTTTGTCTACTTTTTGTTAGCAATATTTTCTGATTTCAAGACATTTTTTGCGGACTTTTATGAGACATCTGTTTTGATAACTCTACTAATAATAATTGTGACTGCATACAATTGTATTTGGTTAGGCTTTGAGCTTTGGGATAAAAAATACCAATATTTAAAAATTAACTATCGGTTTATTAAATCAGATGATATGGAAATTTTTACAGATAGCAATACTGTTTATTTAGGGAGAACGAAGAGTAACTTTTTTATTCTAAAATCAAACACGAAACAGGTTGATGTCTATAATACCTCAGACATTATTAAAGAAAGTATTATAGTTAGATAAACAATAATAAAAGAGTTGAAAGTGATTTTTATCGCAACTACCTTTGTTATCATATAATAATTTTGTTTAAAATAGAGCAGTTTATTAAATTATAAATTGCTTTATTAGATTGAATTAATTACAATTTTATTTTTTTAAATTATGGATACAGATTTCAATCTACTTACCAAGGATGGTACTATTGGATTTTATCAAAGCTGTGAAACAACGCAGATTGTTTTGATGAATAAAAAAGACCAAAGTGTCATTAACTTATTTACTCTCTGTGTCTTTCAAGAATCACCGTTACCCGCAAAAACATTTGAATTACTAACAAATAAGAAAAGAATAAAATTGACGGACAATTATTCTGTAGGAATTCATAGATACTGGCAAACTATAGAAGAAGCGGAAAGAACATTTAATTCACTTTCCAATGATAAAGAGTGGGACTTTAATGGAGACAAATCGTTGCTGTTAGGTCAGGTTAAAGAAATACCTAAGCAACATATAGTTGGCACAGAGACTAATCCCATTAATAAATGCTTGAAGAATAATTTTCATAGCGGATCATATTTAATCGAATTTTTTGATGAAAAAAAGTCAGCTTTTGATTTTCTGTTAAAGCCTGATGCTATTAAATTATTGGATAAGCTTTCATCTGAAATAAAATCAATTATACCAATAGACTTATCTTTTTTGAGGGATAGAATTGGCAATATAATATTTCAGTTTCCAATAACTATTTTAGAAAGTAATTCTAATTGTCTATCAAATGGCGAAGGTGTCAACATTTATTTCAATTGGCATAATAATGTAGAATCTCGCCCTGATTGTTGCATTGAGGTACTGGCGACCTTAGATAATAACTATATGGGTGCTTCTATTGTTCCGTATGACAAGAATGATGTAATGACTATTAATACTAAAAGTATTGATCAGAAGGTACGAATAAAAATATGGCGTAAGACTCCTAATTTGTTACTTTCTACATTTGACGGGACTTACATTAGACATATTGATTTTAACATGGGCGTTATAAGCCATGAGCCCAGACTTTTTGACTTAAATGGTAGGATAGAAGAATTGCAGATCACAAGTCATGAGCGTAGAGCGCCTCGGCCTGATTTGAAATATACTAATTTTATTAATTCAAGATTATATGAGACAGAGAAAGATATATTAGAGAAAAATCTATCTTTCAAGCAATATGGGAAAGGCAAAGCTCAGAGAGAAGAAGCATTAGAAGATATTAGAAAGCTAATACGTCAAAATGATAATCATGGTATTTATTTGTGGGATCCTTTCTTGAGGCCGCAGGATGTTTTTGAAACACTATATTTTTCTGAGAATGCAGGTATAGATCTAAAATGTATTGGAGCAATTAATAAGACTGTTTTAGAAGTCTATAAAAAAAAGAAAATTCTACCAGTTGATCTTATCAATGAATATAGAGAGGCATTTAATAATCCTTCTAATAATAACTATGGCTTAAATTTAGAATTTCGCTGTCAATTTGGCAACCATGGTTGGGGCTTCCATGATCGGTTTATAATGTTTCCAGGGAGCGATACTGCAAGACCTAAAGCATATTCATTAGGAACTTCAGTAAATTCTTTAGGTAAAGAGCACCACATTTTGCAAGAAGTGTCATATCCACAAAGAATCATTGATGCTTTCAATGAATTGTGGGGGATTTTGGATAAAAAAGAATGTATTGTATGGAAATCAAGAAAGAAGTAATAGATAGTGCTTTGAAAGAAAGCTTGACAAGTAATTTAAATAAGGATCTAGTCAAGCTTTTTAATGGTACAGATAAATACTCATTAGAAGATTTCTTGCAGAGTGAAGAAATGCGAAAGAAGGATCATGAAGTATGGGATATTTTAGTTAGGATAGAAAGACAATCTCAGTCGTTAGATAGTTTAGTATTAGAATCGTGTATAAGTAATTTATCCTCGGTCTTAGCATTTCAAAGGCACCACATACTGCAAGCTTTTAATGAGACTAGTCGTCATTCTTTGTTCCTGTTTTTGAAGATTAATTGTTACTTGAAATTACCTGTTTCTGTATTTTTAGATGTAATGAAAGTAAATTCTGATTTATTTAATAAGCTTAATGAAAGAATAGAGTCGTTAGTAAACAATATTAGATTAGACTTTAGTGTTCCTCCCGAAACACCATATCATGAACGTAAGTGGCTTTCCGATTATAAAGCTGGCTTTGCAGAAAAGGATATTGAAAAAGTTTACTACTTAATTGACTCGGCTGAAAGAGGTAGAGGATTTCATTACAATTATTTAGTTGAAAACACACTGTTTTTTTTATCAGAAATTAGTGTGAATAAGTTTGTAGAACTGTTGGTGTTGAAAAAAGAGACTCACGAGTGGTTGTTTTTTCTGAATCAACTAACAAATATGAAATTGCTTGAGGTAGCGAGTCATTCATTAATAAGCAAGGACTGTTGGCTTAATTTAGAGCTCATCAGATTAATAAATAATAAGCATACAAAAGGTGTTTACGAAGAGAAAGAATATGTGATACTAATTCCACTATTGACAAGAATAGAAGAAGAGGATTTTTCATTCTTTTTGAAAGTAGTGAAGTATTTTCGATCATCCAATTTAGTCAATGCAGCAGTTGGAAGTTTACTAATTCATTTAACAAAGGAGGAAATTAAGGAGTTGATTGATGAATGTTTTGTGTTTGACAAGTATAACTTTTCAGTAGATCAAAGAAGAAAACTTTTATATTATTATGATCAAGTAGCAACTGAAAGTGATGTAAAAGACATGCTTAGAACTGTCTTTTTAGAATGGAGAGCATTTTTAGAGGGTCTCGTAGGTGAATACTGCAATGGGTTAATACTTACTGATTATGCGTATTATATCATATCATACTATTCAATGTGTATTACTCCAGGGGCGTTTTTACGTGAGTTAGATTCACAAATTGAGAGGATTCTTTACATAGAAACAATATGGACAACGGATCGCTCTCATCAAACTACGATGTTTGCTATTGACTTCTCAAAGCTATATTTATTAAGTTTTGTTTTTAAAGATCACAAGATAATATCAGAAATTCATTCTGAGAAAATTAAAGCGCTATTTGATAATAGAATACTTAAATCAAGATTTATTAGTAATGAATATCAAAAGTACATTCCGGTTATATTAGAAAATTTTAGTTGTTAACTATTAGCTTAAAGTAGATCCTATTATTCCAATCTATGTATATAAAAGTAGTCAGTATAGATCCTAATAAACAATCATTGCATCCTGAGCTTATCATTAGAGCGGAGATGAAGTGTGATTCAAACATTTTGCCAACGGAAGTTTCGTGCGTGCTTAATGATAAAAACTTTAAAATCGCTAACGCTATTACCTCTCATACAAGAGGCGATAATTTTTATGTTGATTATAAAAATCGTTCTGATCGTAGAATATTATATTACTTTCATTTATTTGTACCTTTAGATAAGCTCGCTATAGAATATTTACAGGATCTTAGAGATAAGTCAAGTAAGCATGATATTAATTTGCAATTAAAGTTTGTTGTTAAATCTATTGAGCCGAATGTTAATGAACATAAACTACCTGAAGGTGTAGTGGCTTTGAAAAGTAACAATAGTTTTTTTATAAATGTTAAGACTTATGAATTTTCACAAGAAATAGTCATCTCTTCAAGTGATTGGGTACAGGATTACTTGCCTGTATTTGTTAAAGAGAAATATTTGATTTTAGAAATCAATGAGCCTCAAATCACTTCTGAAAATGAATTTTGGAATGAACGGCTAAAACCGGCTATCAATGCACTGACTTCTGTTGAAAGTAAAATTAAACAAGGAGAATGGGCAGAAGCTATTGAAAAGGCTAGACCTCTCATTGAATTGCTTAATAACAATTCTGAATTGAAAAAGCTTTTTATTGAATCTGGGCTTTCGGAAGCTGCTGCTATTAATTTAATAGATAGCATATCAGGTCTGTTTGCTTTTACTTCTAAATTCATTCATAAAATTGAGCACAAAAGTATAAATGTGAATCCAGATCTAACAGCTCACAAAGAGGATGCTTATCTTATCTATTCTTTGTCATCTAATATGATCAACATGATAGTAAAAAAAATAAATCGTATGCCTTAGTTTGTAGCTAGGTACAAAGCTAATAAGGTAGGCTTACTTAATAACCTGCAACCATCCCGCATTTACAGGACAGTCTAATAATTGGTAGCTATAGTAATACAAGCCTGCTCCGACGTTAGAGGCATCCCAACTGTTATCATAAAAATCATTTTTGTATACCTCTGCACCCCAAGAGTTCCAAATTGAAAGTTTACCTTTTTCACCTTGAGTTATAATTTCAAACTGGTCGTTTTTATTATCGTTGTTCGGTGTGATGAGATTTGGAATAGAGTAAGTGCTTTTTTCTATAGTGATACTGCCAGTATAAATTCCACAGCTATTTGTTACTTTAACGCTGTACGTCCCTTTGTTAGTAGTGGCCAATGTTTGGTTGGTTGAGTTATCTTGCCATAAGTAAGATGAAAAACCTTTACCTGCATCAAGCATTATAGGTTCATTATTACATGTTGTCCTATGGATGTCATTCCCTAATGATACAAAAGGCAATGAATCAACTTTTATGATTTGTATTATGGTATCATTACAAATTGAATTTTGAAAGACACATTGTACATTATATTGACCAGTTTTTTGATATAAGTGTTTAGGATTGGTTAAAGTAGAATGGTTATTACTCCCAGAAGCTGGTTCTCCAAAATCCCAATGGAACGACTGAACAGCAGTTGTATTTTGACTATTAAATGACGTACTATCTCCTATGCATACTCTATTGGAAAAAAAAGTTGGACGTACAGGAATCACGTATGCAAAGTCAGGAGAAAAATAACTCTCAATAAAATTAGGGAATCCATTAACTCCTTGATTGCCTTCTACAACATAAGCTTCACGCTGATAGTTAGCTTGATCTAATGGTTCATTTGGATTATGCAAAACATCTATGAACTGTTTTGTTCGTGAAGTAGCAATATACAGTTTTCCATCTATTCCAAGTTGCATTGCGGATATAGAGGTATCCGCTATACTTTTTAATGATGCAGGTATATCACTTGCTAGTAAATCGTATTGATTTAGAAAGACCAAGTCACCAGTAGGAGGTAGAGTTCCTTCAGTATATAAATAACGACTATTGGGCGAAAAAGAACATCTGACAAATCCGGAATTTTCTCCTAAGCTTAAACTATTTGTAACTAGGCCGGAAGTGTTATCAAAATCAAAAACGTATTGTTTCTGAGTTCCGGGGCCAAAGGCATAACTTATTTTTTTTCCATTAGGAGAAATTTTTAAGTAGTTCTGGTAAAATTCTAATTGTATAGGCCCTTCATTGGAAATTACAGGTGAAGATACTCCACAAGCACTTACTAGGTAAGCATAAAACTCATTAGTATTTAATTTATGTGTCAGTACCCAGGTATCAATACCATTGGCATGTTTTACTGCCGCAACAGATTCATTAACTGGGGATATTAGAATTTCATTTTTAATAGTTACGTCTCCTTTTCCTCCTTTTAAAGACATGTCTACAACAGAGTAGGCAAAGACAGAATCATTAGGGAAACCCATATTAAAGGTGCCTCCATCGCTAGTGAAAATATAGTATTTTTTAATAGTCTCATTCTCTACAGGAACAATAACAGCAGACTGACCAAGGCCTTGATGTCCTTTTAATCCGCTTCCGTTGGTCATGATTTGATGATCGACATTCCATACATTTATGCCATTGGTATAAAAAAGTAAGTTGCCTTGCGAATCGCTTGCAACTGCCATACCAAATATAGAGTGGCTGCCTGAGTTATGTGTTAGTGTTGGAGGTGTGTTGGAAAAATTGAATCCCCATTGGTCTCCAAAATACCAATTCCTGGCTTCTTTCTGTGCGAAAGAATGTAAAGTAATCAACAAAGAAAAGAGAGTTAAAACAAGCTTCATTTCCCCAAACAATGAGCAAACAAGGTAGTAAAAAGCCATCTCTTAAGAAAGGAGATGGCTTTTAATTGGTATGAATATTAGTTGTTTAGTACCTTTATTTGTTTTCTTTTTTGCCCGTTTACATAAAATTGACAAATAAGTAACCCTTTAGGCAAATTGGTGTTTTCAAGAGAATAGGTATAAGTTCCAGCTTCCTGATTCTGTACTTCGATAACTGTATTTACAACATCCCCCATGCTATTGTACAATATAATTTTAACGTCAGAAGTAGAAGGTATCTTATAATTAATAGTTGAAGAGGCTACTAACGGATTAGGTTGAACTGAGAAATTGTTTTCATCTTGTAGTTCTTCATTTATAGATTGCGCTGATGGTTCCATTGGTTCATTAGATTGGCGCAACACGTTAGGTGTACAAAAATTGCTTGTATTATAGGAAATCATTTTTACTCTACCATCTGCAGAAAGATAGAAGACATTTGGAGCTCTAAATCGAATAGCTCCTTGTTGTCCCCACCAGCCACTGTAAGAACTACTTCCTATAGGCCAGGTTTTATTGCCACCTACAAAAGATATTTCAATTGGAGAATCTCCGTTTGATGCAGCATACTGATAGATGTTGTTGTCTATGCTTCCTGCATACACAACGCCTGCTTGTTGTCCTGTATTTAAGAATCCATTGTATTTAATGAAGCTCGAAACTTTACTCAACGTATTTGTGCTTGCATTTACTTTGTACAAGCTGTTAGTGGCTCCTACATAATATACATTTCCCGCAACATCTGCTTCTATGTCAGAATAGTTTTGCCATGCAAAATAAGTAAGATTATAACCAGAAAATACTTTGGAGTCGCTATTAGCTGCACTGAAAGTGATAGGCGTATAAGGAGATATGGTATAGTTAATAGCTTCTATTTGACCACTGGTATTAAAGTAGTACACATAATTATTTGTAATCGTCATTTTAGTTCCTGCCAATACTGTAGCTAGTGGAGTAGCATAATTATTGACTGCTCCATAAATTTGATTGTTAGTATTGATATAGAATAACTGGTTGCTAGAATTTACTTTAATAGATCTTGCAACACCAACCGGGCCAAATACAGGACTAGTTGTCCATGTTGTGCCACTCGAAGTTACCTTAGATATCAACGCTGAAGCATTAAGGTAATAGATCGTCTTATTGCCAGGTGTAGGTTCATAGATCGCCATTGGCCCTTTAGCTAGGGTAGCAGTTGTCGCTGTTGAAATAGATTTATTTTTCCAACCTACATATGGAGTAGTGACATACTCATAAGTGTATATTAGACCATTTTGAGCGGTATAGTAGGGAAGTCCTACCTGGTCTGTAAGTATATCTGTATGCTGCGAAAAATCGCTCGTAGCATTCACATCTATGGCAAGAGCTTCGGGTACAAAATTGTTGAATATTTGATAAGCTGTCCATGCTGCATTGGGATCAACTTTTGTCCACTGTACGTTGGCTGTAGTAAAACAAGCACCACTAGAAACTTTTACTGAAAGATTTTCATTCATAATTTCATTGGTACTATATATCATAGTAGGGCATCCATTACCGCTTGTACAGGCAGAAGAAACTTTGTTTTTACTCCATACATAACTAAATGGTTCTACACCTGTGACGGTAACGTTGACTGGTGCATCTGGAATATAAGGACATATTTGAATAGGAGATGTTATGTTTGCTGAGAAATTTTCTGGTATGATATAATGTGAAAATCTAGCAACACCTCCATTACATAGTCTTGTTACATTTACAGATACTTGTCCTCCTAATTTTGATACATCACCATTAAAAGTTGCATAACCTTCTACTGCAAAAACATCTTTACCACTTCTTGTTGTAAAACCTGAATTTGTTGAACCTGAATAGATATACCAGTTTGAAGGAAGCGTCCATGATATATTTGAGTTTTTGACGTTACTATTTATAACAAATCGAAAGTGACCTCCGTTGGAGCAACTAGGAATTATTGTCTGATCACTAACAAGAGCTATTGAGTTATTATTATCAACACAATCTTTCCAGAACTCTTTTTTTTCTTCTCCGCTACCACATACACCACTTAGCCCCATTCCATTCGAGCGACAGTAGATTGATGCATAAGAAGCATTAGCATCCCATTTTACAGTAATTTTCACATAGGGGTTATTGGTTTCAGGCCTGAAATAACTTGTCGCTATACCCAAAAGTGTTGCATAAAGATTGGAATTAACATCTACTGTTAAATTATTGGGGTCTTTGAAGTCAAAAGAAGGAACTTTTTCGCTAAAAATTTTTGTAACAGAATAAGTCAATCCATTGTACGGAACCGAACCTGTAGGTAAAGCATTTCCATTAACCGCAATAATTGTTCCTCCTGTAATATCCCAGGTTTGGTTGGCACCACCTGAGTTTTCAGAGTAATTCACGTTATACTCTACTGTTACTCCTGGATACCAGTCCCTCGATGCTTCGATATGCATGTCTTTGCATAGTGGGAAAATACCATGTCCACCGCCCCCTGCAAATGCAAGGTTAAAGCAGCCTAAAAAGAACAGGATGAGAACCTGTTTTGTAAAAGTTAGTTTTTTCATGAGTTTGAAAATTATTGGTTGAAAATTAATTATTGATTATTTTATTTTTGTAAAGTGTGTTGATAAAAGAAAAATGATTGCTGTTATAGCCGATAGATATCCGATATAATCACCATGTCTTGCATAAAAAGTAATCTTGTTGTTGATCGATATGGAATTTTTTAAGGCTTCTCTTTTGCCTTCATCTAATCTATCAATGATTTCTCCACGCTGATCAATCAGAGCTGTTATGCCCGTATTTGCGCACCTAGCCACGGATCGTCTCGTTTCAATGGCTCTTATTTTTGACAAAGAAAAAAACTGCGCTTTACCAGCTGATTTATCCCACCATCCATCATTAGTTATAATCACAATAAATTTGGCTCCACGTTTTACAAGGTCAGCAGTGTGTGCACCATAGATTGATTCGTAACAGATAACAGGTGCTATTAGCTGTCCTTCTTTTCCTTGTAAGAGTTCTTTGTTTGAAGAGGCTGTTAATCCTGGGTCGATATTTTGTTTTTGTAAGAGGTTATTGACAATGCCCCAATTGGCCAGTGGAACTCTTTCATAAAAAGGAATTAATTTTTCTTTGCTTTGTTTGTTTACTTTCAACTTGCCATCAATCGCAAACAAACTATTATAGAGATCATAATAACCTATTGCCTTATCATACCTCGGAGCACAAGTATAACTGCCCTTGGCTACAGGTCGTTGGATATATGTTTCAATGCCCGTGATCAAACAACTCTTTGGATGTGCTAGCATCAGTTTTTTGATTTCTGGAAACTTGGTAATTTGAGCTATATCATCTTCCCATATTCCTTGAATGATGGCGGTTTCAGGAAAGATGATATAATCTGTTGAGGAGTCTGCTTTAGATGATGCAAGGCTTACCAAAATATCCATTTGGCGAATGAAGGAGATGTAGTTCTTTCCATCTGGAAATTTTTCTGTAAATGGATTTATATTGGGTTGAACCATTACAACTTCTACCTTTTCATTTGGGTCATTATAATTCGCATAAAGCAACAATGAAGTAATAAGAGGTAACGCGATAGCTAAGACAAATGCATACACCCACTTGATCCGTTTTGATTGTATCGACTGTAATACCAAAATGTTTACACACAAGGCCCAAAGTGTTCCGCCTAAAATTCCGGTATATTCATACCATTGAATGACTTTTACCCAACTTCCAAATGCATTACCCATTAACACCCAAGGCACGGCATAATCCCAGGTCAAAAAAAGTAATTCCAATGATAACCAAAAGGCAATGAATGCAAAATTAGCTAACATTGCCCTGTCATTTTTGCGCATATACTGATACAGTAGGAATGGTATAGTCATCAGTATAGGCTGCCAAATTAAAACAAGAGAAGCAGTCCATGAAATTTTGCAAAGCCACAAGAAGCTTACAAAACCTAGTATAACAAAAGTCAAAAAGACATAAGCTGCATAGTGTATTTTTGAAATACTCTCAGATCGAATAAGTAAAAGAGGAACAAATGCAATAAATAGAGAAAAGGGAAAGCCATTTTCTGCCCATGAGGCAATGAACAATAATGCACTGAGTAGGGTGTATAATGTATTTTTAAGAATTGGATTCATGAAGCTAGGTTTGTTTTTTGTGTTAAAAATTAATCACACTATTTTTTTAGATTCACAACTATTCCTAATTCACAGTCTACAGAGTTAAATCCTCCAGCACCTTTACTACGTACATCAAGTGCATAGAAATAATTAAAACTTGAAAACAAACCAATGTTATCTTTGAGTAATACTCTTCCTCTTAAACCAATATTATACCCCGTATTCCAATCACTATGGCCATAGCTATCGTAGCTGTAAAATGTATTATTAAGAGTATTATAATAGCTATAGTTATAAGTTGGTTCATTCATGTAGAATAACCCAATACCCTGAACAATATCGACCGCCCATTTATTTTTCAGAATAGGAGTATACGAAGCACTCACATACATTTGAGCGCGTTGCCAATTTTCAGATGTTGTTGAAGTATAAATGGAATATGGATTTAATTTACTTTTATAAAAACTTCCATTGGCAGTGATGCCCATACCCCATCTTTTGTTGAAAAAATAGTGATAGCCTAAGGTTATGACAGGTCCTGTTGATGCAGACAATGACTTGTCCTTAATAAATCCTACAGGTATAGAAGCCCCAGCGCTGGCAAAGAGATAGCTGGCTTGTTTTTGTCCGCCATTCTTTTTTTCTACTATTTCTTGCCCATTAGCAAGAGTGATAGTTAGAGATAAGACCAAAAAGGTAAATGCAATTTTGTGATAAGGAGTCATTTTTGTTTTCATTGTTTTAAAACTGAGAGTTTAAATTTCTTTGCTAAATAAGAGTTGAAGTTAGTAGTTGAATATATCTCAGTGTTGGTTTACATTGTTTATATTATTATTGTTTGAACATTCAATAGCTTCTTCAATGGATTTAGAAATAGTATCTAGATCATAAGGTTTGCAGTGATACTTGAAAATTATTCCTTGATCTACTGCTAGATCTAAAATTTCAAAGCTTCGGCGAGCTGTTACAGCAATGATGGCTGTTTTTTCTAAACTAGGATTCTGACAAAAAATAAGTCCTTCTTCCTCTAGAATGGCATGATCAATCACAAGTACATGAACATATTGTTCCAGGTGACTTGTGACTTCTTTAATACTAAGACCGCATATAACACTAAACGCTTCCTTCCTCCTAAAATAAGCATTGAAAGCATTGAGGTTATTTTGCTCCTCATCTATATAAAGGATTTTGATTTTTGCCATACCCAAAATTGAGTATGAATGTGCGTTTAGGCAATACGGGATGTACCGTATTTATATAAGGGATATACCGTATTTATACATCCAAAAGTTTATAAAGCCTGAAAATGACATTTTTGTAGTGAATCTATTTTCCGTAAAGTTTATTCACCAACTCAGTCTTATTTGTAACGGATGCTTTTTTAAGAATGTTCTCTACGTGCTTACCTACGGTTTTATCGGATATGTATAAGGTGTCTCCGATGGATTTGTAAGTTTGTCCTGTAGCCATAAGTTTAGCTATTTCTATTTCACGAGAGGTCAATGAAAGCTTTTGACAATTTTCGACAAATTGAGTATCAGGATCATTTGCAGGTTTGGGCTCTTCTGTATCGTTTAAATATACCCGGAACGATTTAATAAGAGCTTCACGTTGTTTTTGATGATTTTTGAGAATAGCTTCTATTTTTGCAGAAAGCTCATGGAGTAAAAAAGGTTTGGCAATGTAATCGATTGCTCCGAGTGATAAGCCTTCTACTTTATCTTTAACCGTACTTTTGGCAGTTAAAAAGATGAATGGAATATGATTGTATTTTTTATTGGCTGAGACTATTTTATAAAATTCAATACCATCACCCTTATCCATCATTACATCGGAGATAATTAAATCAATGTATTTAGCTGTTTTTACTTTCTCCCAGGCTTCTCTTCCGCCAGTTGCATAAAGTAAGTTGTACTTTGATTTCAACTTAGAAAGCATGTAGTTAAGCAAGGCGATATTGTCTTCTATGAGCATGATGGTTGGACGTTCGTCATCATATTCTTCGTTTAATTTATCTAGTATTTCGCGCTGGAAATGTTCTGTATTGCCATAAGAACTTGATGTGCTTTCAGTAGATTGTTCGTTGTAGACAAACTGTATAGTGAATTCAGTACCAGCTATTCGTTCTGGATCACTTATTAAACTGATTCTACCATTTAAAGAGTTCACAATTTGCTTCACAATGGAAAGCCCCATTCCTAAACCTTGTGAGTTTCTCTTTTCAGAATTGATTTGAAAGTATCCTTCAAATATTTTTTTGTGAAACTTAGGCGCAATGCCTGCCCCGTCATCTTTTACAGTAAAGAATATATGACTTTTGTCTTTATATAGTTTGATATCAATTTGTCCACTGTTTTTACCGTAACGTATAGAATTTTCAATCAGGTTGTTTATGATCCTGTTTAAAGCTATAGGGTCAGCAGTAATAAATATTTTATCTTCAATATCAGAATGAAAAGACATTCCCATTTTCTCACTGTAAGGCTTGAACAGTTCAATACTTTGTTTCAAAATAGAGCTAAAGTCAGCAACCTGTGAATGGTTGTATATAATTACTCCCTTTCTTAAACGCTCCGAATCAAAGAAGTTTACAATATCTCTAGTAAGACGCTCAATGTTGTATTTTACAGTATTGATTTCTTTATTTTGGCCATACTTTTCAATATAGTCGCTGAGATAATTATTGATTAATGTAAGCGGGGTTTTAGTTTCGTGTGCAAGATTGATAAAAGTGTTAGTCTTTTGTTCGTTGGCTAATTCCAGTTCTTTGGTACGCTCTTTTACTTTTAGCTTTAAGCTTTCATTGAGTTCTTGTAATCTTTTCTCAGAGTTTAATAATGCGGTATATTCTTGTTTGGCTTCAAATATTGCTCTATGTATGAAGAGCAATGTCATAATCACTAAACCTGCATTGGCAAATGAGTTTTCAAGCAATTGACTGCCATTAAAGAAAACAATAATTGGTAATGAAACCCAGAACAAAACAGCGATGTACATACCCAGTATTTCACGTTTATAAATTGGATCTTTGTATTCACTGTTTTTAGCTTTAATCGCTTTCGTTAAAGAATAGAGAAAAGATAAGGCATAGAAAAACGGTACGACTACTACTATCTTCCTACATAAGTCTAAATCTTTAGTCAGGTAATAGGGTACTAGAAATAAAATAATGAATGGCAAAAAGAGAAAGAGAATTGATCCCCAAAAGGCATAGAATCTTAGCCTAATGAGATCGAATGCCTTATAGAAATAAA
>JAQBNS010000035.1 GCA_028288405.1 Chitinophagaceae bacterium | reverse complement strand
ATCATCGGTACTTGGTTCGTAACCATTAAAGACGAAAAATCAAACGTACAAACAGCTTTGAACCTGGGTAACTGGAGTTCTATCGCCATCACAGGTATCGCTTCTTATTTCATCGTGATGTTCATGTTGCCTGAGCACTTGAACCTTCGTGGTTATGAATTCACAAACATCAACGTGTTCTTCGCTATCGTTGTGGGTCTTATCGTAGGTACTTTGATGAGTATCGTTACGGAGTATTACACCGCAATGGGTAAAGCGCCTGTTAACTCGATCATTCAACAATCTGCAACAGGTCACGCGACGAACATCATCGGTGGCTTGGCAGTCGGTATGAAATCCACTGTGATTCCAATCCTGGTATTGGCAGCGGGTATCATGTCTTCTTATTATTTCGCCGGTCTATACGGAGTGGCGATCGCTGCTGCGGGTATGATGGCAACTACGGCTATGCAATTGGCCATTGATGCCTTTGGTCCTATTGCGGATAACGCGGGTGGTATCGCTGAAATGAGTCAGTTGCCTCCGGAAGTGCGTGAACGTACAGATAATTTGGATGCAGTAGGTAATACCACTGCAGCTACGGGTAAAGGTTTTGCGATTGCTTCTGCGGCCTTGACTTCCCTGGCCTTGTTTGCTGCCTTCGTAGGTATTGCCGGTATCAGTGCGATTGACATCTACAAAGCTCCGGTATTGGCCGGTTTGTTTGTCGGTGGTATGATTCCTTTCATCTTCTCTGCATTGTGTATTCAGGCAGTAGGTAAAGCAGCCATGGACATGGTGCAGGAAGTGCGTCGTCAATTCAGAGAGATTCCAGGTATTATGGAATACAAAGCAAAACCTGAATATGAAAAATGTGTAGCGATCTCTACCAAAGCTTCTATCCGTGAAATGATGTTGCCAGGGGCTATCGCTTTGCTTACTCCGATAGCAGTAGGTTTCATCTTCGGCCCTGAAGTATTGGGTGGTTTGTTGGCAGGTGTTACGGTATCAGGTGTGTTGATGGGTATATTCCAAAGCAACGCCGGTGGTGCATGGGACAACGCTAAAAAATCGTTCGAACAAGGCGTCTTGATCAACGGTGAAATGTTCTACAAAAAATCAGAACCACATAAGGCTTCTGTAACCGGTGATACAGTAGGTGATCCATTCAAAGATACATCAGGTCCTTCTATGAACATCCTGATTAAATTGATGTCTATCGTTTCTTTGGTGATTGCTCCTTACATCGCTGTAGTAAGCATTGAAGGTACGGAGTCTGGTGCTGAAGCACCTAAGGCTTGGGTAGCTTCTGAAAGCATCGATTCATTGAACGGCACTTTTGCCATTGATCAATACCATTCATTTGTTGGTTTTGGTGTAAAACATTTGTTGTCTACTGCAAACGGTACTTTGAGCGTTGATTCCGGATTTGTAAAATTGACAGGAGATTTGAAAACTTCTGGTTTGACAATCTATTTGAATGCTAAATCAATCAATACTCAAAATGCGATGCGTGATGAACACTTGCGCAAACCGGATTTCTTCGCCGCTGATTCTCTGCCGCAAATTAAATTCGTTTCTACTTCTATTGAGAAAACAGAAGGTAAATTCGCCTATACTGCGGTTGGTCAGTTGACGTTAAGAGGTGTTACGAAAGATGTTCGTGTACCCTTCAACTATGCCGGTAAAGCAGTTAGCCCGAATCCTCAAATGCCGGGTGATGTTTACGTTTTCGAAGGAGAATTTGAAATCAACCGCGTGGACTTCAAAGTAGGAGAGTCTAACCCTGTAGTGGGCGACAACGTGAAGGTGAACTTCTCTGTAGAAGCAATGAAAAAGTAATTTTCATTCCATCCTAAAAAAGCCCCGTTGCGTTTGTTCGTGACGGGGCTTTTTATTTTTAAGTAATAAGTAGTAAGTTGTAAGTGGTAAGTAAAAAGACACTGAATACTTACCACTTACAACTTATCACTTACCACTCATCATGCGCCGCATTTTAGTTATCCAAACTGCTTTTATAGGCGATGCCATATTAGCCACCTCGGTGCTGGAAAAATTGCACGCCTATTATCCGCAGGCGCAATTGGATTTGTTGGTGCGCAAAGGAAATGAATCCATTTGCAAGGATCATCCTTTCCTGCATCGTGTACTGATTTTTGATAAAAGCAGTAAGTATAAAAACCTCTGGAAGCTGATTAGTGAATTGCGTAAAGAGAAGTATGATCTGGTCATCAATCTGCAACGCTTTTTTACTACCGGTCTGATTACCGTATTGTCGGGAGGCAAGGAAACGATAGGCTTCGATAAAAATCCTTTGTCCTTTTTATTTACGCATCGTGTAAAGCATGAGTACACTAAAGACGGAAAGACCATTCATGAGATCGATAGAAATCAAAAGTTGATTGCTCGGTATACTGATGAGCAATCGGTAAAACCCAAACTCTATCCTAAGCCTTCAACGTTAGCATTAAAAACGCCATACATCTGCATGGCTCCTTTTTCCATTTGGTTTACCAAACAGTATCCGGAAAGACATTGGGTAGAATTAATTCAATTGCTAGCACCCAAATATACCATTTATTTAATGGGTGGACCGTCCGATGCAGCAGGTTGCGAACGCATCATTCAGTTGGCAGGCCATGCTAATGTAGAAAGTCTGGCGGGTAAATTAAATTTACTAGAGTCCGCAGGTGTCATGAAAGATGCCGTCATGAATTTTGTCAATGATTCTGCGCCACTGCATTTAACTTCCGCGGTCAATGCACCATGTGCTGCTTTCTTTTGTTCGACAGTAAAAGCTTTTGGTTTTACGCCATTATCCGATCGTTCCCTTGTATTTGAGGCGGAAGAATACCTGGCCTGTAAGCCTTGCGGATTGCATGGTTACAAAGCTTGTCCGCTGGGGCATTTCAAATGCGGAGAAATATCGCCAGAGCGCGTGGTAAATACACTTGGACTTATTTAAGAGATGAGAAATGTGAAATGAGAAGAGTATTAGTATTTTCATTTCTCATCTCACATTTCTCTTTTCTTTTTATTGTATAATCATTTTTTGCGTAATCACTTCATTTGTCTTGGTTTTCAACCGAATCACATAAATACCTTGTGGGTAGTTGACGGAAATGTTTTCTTCTCCCTTAACAAATGTATCCATTAATTGACCGGAGTAATTATAGATGCTTAGTTCACTGACTTGCACATTTAATGTACTATAATCTAGTTTGAAGGTTCCGCTGTTGGGATTAGGCGTTACACGCAGATTGTTATTCCATGTCGATTCTCCGTCTAGAATACCTGTCGCTGTCAATGGAGGCAATTCAGTTTTGGCATTGGAGTAAACAGAGTTATAAGGTGTCGTAATAAATATCCGGTCTGTACTGAAGGCAATGTTCGTCACATTGGTATAAGGAGGAATATTCAACAACACATTCGGAGATTGCCAGGAGGTGCCGTTATCAGAACTGGCATATACCCCGCCTTTATAACCTACTAAAATATACTGTCCCGTAGTAGCCATAGATGTGATGTGCACATCAGGAAGACCACTGTTGGAAAGGTTCCAGGCAGCAGAGGAAAGATTGCTCACAAAGACACCGTTGTTTGGCGTTGCTCCAAATATCTTATTCCCTATAATAGCCATCGACGAAACGTGTTGATTATTCATGCCGGTATTAAAATAGGTCCAGTATTGTGCACCACTTTTATAAACATACACACCTTCTGAATTCGTGCCGGCATACACATCATCACCATTAAAAATGAGACTTTCAATAGTGGTATTGGATTGAAAACCGGAATTGAAATTTGACCAGCTGATCGTTGGTAATGGTGATATATAGACAGAAGCATTGCTGCTGGTGCCAATGACGATCTTATCGTTGCTGACGGCTATAATCTTAATGTCTAATGCTGGTAAATTGGTATTGGTCCACGTTTTGCCTGTATCTGAACTTTCGTAAAATCCATACCAGGTACCGGCAAATAATTTAGTTCCGGAGAAAGCCAGGCAATTGACATGCAAACTATCGGTCAGACCATGATTGGAAAGAGTATAGCTGCCTGCCAGATTTCTACTCACATACACTCCTTTTTCTGTAGCGACGACGATTAGATTTCCATTTGCATACAAAGCGTAAGTTTTTAGATTATTGAAACTGGTATTTCTTTCTGTCCAACTGATCGTGGCCAGATCACTTGTGTAGAGTCCCGAGTGTGAAGTGCCTGCTATTAATTTGGTGTCGTATACAGCTAAAGCACTTACGGTGTCGGTAGGAAGTCCTGTGTTTTCAATTGTCCAGGAAAGAGGGGAAGTGGCGCTGGTAAAAACGCCTATACTTGTAGCGGCATAAGCTGTGCTTCCGGAAATGATAACCTGGCTTACATTGGTATTGGTTAAGCCGGTATTGGCAGCAGACCAGGTAAAGGTAGCAGCATCGGCACTGAAGATTCCTCCTTTAGTGGAAGCAAATACTGTACTTCCCGACGTGGCCAATGAGGTGACGGTTAAATTCGTTAATCCTGTATTTCCGGCAGACCAACTGGATCCCCCGTTGATGCTGTAAAATATGCCACCGCCGTTTGTTCCTGCTACCAACACAAAACTTGCAGACGCCAATGTATTAATGGTAAGGTTGGAAAGTCCTGAATTCACAGTGCTCCATGAATCTCCACTATTGGTACTTTTGAAAACGCCACCGCCTTTGGTGCCTGCATATACTGTTGTGCCCGACGCCGTCAACGACAAAACATTGCTATTGGTTAAACCACTGTTTTTCTGAATCCATGTCACCCCATTATCTGTGGAAATGAAAACACCTTGGTCCGCAGAACCGACAACGATAGTTGTTCCTAATGCAGCGATCGCATTGATCTTGCCGGTTGTCATGACATTGTTAAGCGCTTTCCAGGAAAGAATACTTTTTGTGGTGCTTCTATATAGTCCTCCTTCAGGAGTGCCGGCATAAACAAACGTGTCAATGACTGTCAGGCATTTTACAGCGCCACCGTAAGGACCTTTAGAACCCCAGTGTGCAGAAGCTTCTAGTGTAAGCAGAAGGAGTATAAAGAATGATATTGTTTTTCTAATATAAGGGAGCATAATAAATAGTTTTAAACAGTAAGAATACAGAACCATCAAAGGAGGGATAATACAAATGAATATCCGTTTCTCTGATGTTTAAAGAAGCTGAAATAAAAAACTATATTATTGAGGCGGTTGAAAGATGCCTGCAAGAGGAGAACTGTATGGCTTTTCAAGATAGGCCATATGTACTGTGGTTTCGGACAGGGGCTCTAGAGCAGGAAGATGAATGGAATAGTAAGAGACAAACAACAAGACCTCTTTGATCTCTTTCAATAAAGAAGGTACTTTGTTTTCTTGTTGTTCCTGTGCTTTTATTTTTTTATTGAGGTAACATTTTCCGTTACACTTCATGCTCACATTGGCTTTGTTCTCACAAAAGTTAGCCGTGATGTATTCTTTGTTCAATTCGTAATAAGCTACAATGCCCAGCTTCATGCTGCCTTGCAGCAGAAGAATAATCACTAAAAAAAGAGAGGCAAAAACTTTCATTGCGGAATGGTATGAACTAGTCGATCGTATTGCTACTGAATGTATCTCTGTTCCTGACGAACACAGACAGAATAGAAGAAGAAATAATGCCAATGAAAAAGGTAGTCACCAGCAAAGACATGAACTGAACTTTGGCGGTATAAACTTCCGTCATCTCCGCAATATTTTTTTGAATATCGGCCGGAGCTACATGCTGTTTCTGCATTTCTCTTGTTGTTTCTACGGTAAGGTGCTCTGTAAAATCCGGTTCAATGAATTGAATGTAGATAAAAGCGAAAGTGCCTGCGATCAGTCCTGTGACAACAGCAGTAATGATACCGACATAGAATGTTTGAGCATAATTTATTCCGCTAACACTATACAGTTTTTTTCTTGTCTGACGCATGGCGACAAAAATAAATACACCGAGTATAATGATGAGAAGCGCAGTCGATAATAGGCCCCAGGCCGGATATTGATTTAACGCCTGACGTTGAGATAGAGATATCCATGATAATACAACATACAGTGCTCCCGCACAACCACCCCAGATACCAGCAATTTTTAACATAGATTTTAAGTTCGAACTATAGATGATGAGAATAGAATTGAATATTAATGGCGATGAAATCCCTGATGGCAATGAGGACAAACTACGATCTCTTTTCCTCCGGTTTTCCTCTGCTTGTTTAAGATCATGCGTTGATTGAAACCTGCAGAAATTAATCCGGCAGGAATAGCAAACATGGCTACTCCCATGATCGCGATACAAGACCCCAATAATTTACCAAGTAATGTAATGGGTATCATGTCACCGTAACTCACGGTAGATAGCGTGGCTACGCCCCACCACATCGTGGCAGGAATGCTGGAAAACACTTCAGGTTGTGCTTCGTGTTCGAAAATATACATCAGAGAAGAAGCCACGACCAATAGTATTAAAATCGTGGCAAAGGTGATGATCAACTCTTCCTTTTTATCTTTGATGATTTCGGTCACCGTATGCAAAGCATGAGCATAGCGGCGCAGCTTAAAGATTCGTAACATCCGGAAGAAACGAATCAGCATGAGGGCTCTGAAATCCAGTCCTCCGATAAGGATGAAGACAATAGGAAAGATAGCCAGAAAATCAATGAGGGCCATTGGCGTGACGATGTAACGCAAGCGCCCCCACGGTCCTTGAAATTGACGGCGGACGTTGCTTACCCATACACGTAAACCATATTCGACGGCGAAGATAACAGCAGAAATTAATTCTACCACATCAAAGTATTCACCGTAGTTGATCTTTACTTCATCTATGGTCTCTACAATGACTGCGAATACATTGAAAAAGATAAGAGAGACAATCGTAACACGAACGAGTCTTCCCAAAAAATACTTATGGGTATTTGTTTCTAAAATTGCAAATACCTTTTTTTTCAATGAGTCTGATTCCACAGTTACATCTTAGAAGCCTTAAGGGCTTGTTCAATATCTTTTTTAATATCGTCGATGTGTTCCAATCCAACAGATACTCTGATCAATCCTGGCAATATGCCTACCGATTCACGATCGGATTCAGATATTTTAGAGTGTGTCGTAGAAGCAGGATGCGTAATGATGGTACGTGTATCACCCAGGTTCGCACAATGCGACGATAACTGAAGTGAATTTATGAATTTTCTTCCTCTTTCCACACCACCTTTCACTAAAAAAGTAACAATACCTCCACCGGCCTTCATTTGTTTTTTTGCCAGTTCGTGCTGAGGATGGGAGGGTAGAAAGGGATATTTTACCAATTCTACGTCGGAATGTTGTTCCAGGAATTGGGCGATCTCCAGGGCATTGGAACAGTGTCTGTCCATGCGTACAGCCAATGTTTCCAAGCTTTTTGACAGTATCCAGGCATTGAACGGAGACATGGCCGGACCGCTGTGGCGACAGAAAAAGCGTACTTTTTCAATTAAAGCTTTCGATGATAAGATGACTCCGCCCAACACGCGACCTTGTCCGTCGATGTATTTAGTGGCCGAATGGGTCACGATGTCTGCACCCCATTTGATCGGATTCTGAAGGTAAGGTGTCGCAAAACAATTATCGACATTCAATAAGATGCCTTTTGATTTACATAATTTCCCCAGCCATTCCAGATCCACCAGGTCCAATGCAGGATTGGAAGGTGTTTCGATCAGCACCATTTTAGTATTAGGCTTGATCAAACTTTCCCATGTTCCGGGTTTGTGAATGTCTGCATAAGTATATTCTATTCCCCAGCGAGGAAAGATCTGAGTGACGATTTGTACAGTCGAGCCAAATACAGATTTACACAAGAGTACATGGTCTCCTTGTGAAAGAAAGGTAGCCATGCTGCTGAACACCGCTGACATACCGGTTGCCGTAGCAAAGCCGTCTTCTGCGCCTTCCAGCAGACATAATTTTTCAATCAGCTCGCTCGTGTTGGGATTGCTGAAACGTGTATAAATATTCCCCTGTACTTCGTCTGCAAACAAAGCACGCGCATGTTCCGCATCATCAAAGGCAAAGCTGGAGGTCAAATACAACGGAACACTGTGTTCGTTGTTTTGCGAACGCTCTGTTTGTGTACGAATGGCGATGGTTTCAAAGTTTGTAGATTCGATAGACATAGAATAATATACTAAAGAGGTTTGAATTTATTTATTGTAATATTCTGATGAATGAGATGAAGAATAATCGATTGTGAGATGGTTTGGGCGTGCCCCGCCGGAAAAGGCGGGTCGGGCTTTCCGCTACAAGTCCTCACTCCGCTCCGCTGCGTTCCGGGCTTTTCGCTGCAATCCCTCACGCGAGCAACCTTTTATTTTTCAATCACTACAGAGTACGTGATCTTCGCTGTTTTCTCTAATGTTTTGGCAACAGAACAATATTTGTCCATTGACAATTGTGCCGCACGTTCTACTTTGCCTGAATCGATGTCACCTTTCAAGGTAAAGCGCACGTGGATCTCCGTGAAAAGAGAAGGAGTCGCATCTTTTTCTCTTTCTGCTGAAATATGGATGCTAAAGCCATCCGGTTCTATTTTTTGCTTGCGCAGAATACTCAAAATGTCAATTCCACTGCATCCGCCCAAACCCATGATCAAAAGCTCCATGGGACGCGGCCCCTGGTTCGTTCCTCCGATAGCAGGAGAGGCATCAATGTTGATTTTTGAGCCTGATTCATTTTCCGCTTGAAAATGATAGGCTCCTTCTTGTTTTACTAAGTTTATAATCATGGACGCAAATTATAAATTAACCTAGATTATATGAATTAGAATAATAAGATTCATCTAATAGCTTTTGCTATTTTATCCATCGAATGATTGGAATGATTAAATATGATACTTATTGAACTAAAGAATAATATAGATTAGTTAGAGAACTTTTTTGACCCAAAGGTCGTTTAGATTTTGTATTGTGACTCAAAGGTAAAATTTAATTCTTAATTGTGGTGCTATTTAACCTATAAAAAGAATAAAATTTTGTTTATGTTTTAAATTTAGAATAAAGTCGTAATTTTGTAGAAGTTTAACCTCTATTCTAGTAACTCTATCGGATAACATGGAATTAAAAGTAGAAAATAAGGCAATTTCTGATGCCGCGCGTGAAGACATCGTCGAGTTGGAGCAAAAGATCAAGGCTTTTAGAAATTTACAATTGGACGACGATAAGTTTCGTGCTTTCAGATTGACTCGTGGCGTTTACGGCCAGAGACAGCAGGGCGTACAAATGATCCGTATCAAATTGCCTTACGGGAAAGTTTCTCCGGAGCAACTGGTGCGTATAGCTGAGGTTTCCGATAAATATGCTTCAAGCAACTTGCATTTGACGACTCGTCAGGATGTACAAATACATTATGTGAAGTTGGAAGATACTCCTAAAGTATGGGAGGAATTGGAACAAGCGGGTATTACTTTGCGTGAAGCATGTGGAAATACCGTAAGAAACATCACAGGCTCTGCTTATGCGGGCATTGACGCCAACGAAAAGTTTGACGTCACGCCGTATGCACATGCTTTGTTTGAATATTTCCTTCGCAATCCGATTTGCCAGGAAATGGGAAGAAAATTCAAGATCGCTTTTTCATCCAGTGAAAAAGACGACAGCGCCTTTACTTTTATACATGACATCGGTTTAATTCCAAGAGTAAAAGAAGTAAACGGCAAACAGGTCAGAGGATTTAAAATCGTAGTTGGTGGAGGATTGGGTGCACAGCCTTTCCTGGCGCAGACAGCGCATGAGTTTCTGGAAGAAGATCGTATCATTCCATTTACTGAGGCGGTGATTCGTGTGTTTGACCGTTACGGCGAAAGATCTAAAAGACATAAGGCCCGTTTGAAATACTTGTTGGCTCAAGTAGGTTTGGAAGAACTGATGCGTTTGGTAGAAGAAGAGAAAAAAGGATTGGCAGCACAAACCGTAGCCATCGATTACGCAAGCTACGAAGCGACCCCCGTTCCTGCTAAAAGAACTTTTGACGCCGTGAAACCGGTAGACGAAACCAAGTATCAAACCTGGTTGAAAACAAATGTGATTCCTCAACAACAGGAAGGATTCCACGCTGTGAATGTAAAACAATTGCTGGGTGATTTGGCTTCTGATAAAACACGTGTATTTGCTGCGATCATTAAAAAATATGCTTCCGATGATATTCGTATCACGGTAAATCAAGGATGGTTGCTGAAGTTTGTACAGAAAGAAGCCTTGCCTCATCTGTTCAATGAGTTAAACACCATTGGCCTTGCAGATCCGGGCTTTGATAGTACGGCGGATATCACGGCTTGTCCGGGTACAGATACCTGCAACCTGGGTATCTCCAGCAGCACAGGCTTGTCTGAAGAATTAGAAAAAATGTTGAAGGAAGAATATCCGGATATCGTTTACAACACCGACATTAAAATCAAGATCAGCGGTTGTATGAATGCCTGCGGTCAGCATACCATTGCCAATATTGGTTTTCATGGGATGTCGATCAAAAAAGGCAATCAGGTATTACCGGCCATGCAGGTATTATTGGGTGGTGGTGTAGAAGCAGACGGTTCTGGTTCTATCGCTGATAAAATAGTGAAACTACCCAGCAAACGTTGCTTGGAAGGTGTTCGTTATTTGTTAGACGACTACGATGAAAACGGTTTGGAAGACGAACGTTACAATGTATACTACCGTCGTAAAATCGCAGAGGACAAAATGTATTTCTACAAAATGCTGAAACCACTTTCTGAGTTGGAAACATTGACAGCTACAGACTTCATCGATTGGGGACATAACGATCAGTACGTAACAGAAGTGGGAGTAGGAGAGTGTGCCGGTGTGATGCTGGATTTGGTAGGGACCTTATTGAACGAAACAGAAGATAAACTGCGTTGGGCCACTCGTCTTTACGACAAAGGTACATACGGTGATGCGGTATATGCTGCATACGTGACATTTGTGAGCGGAGCCAAAGCCTTGTTGACTTTAGAAAGTATCAATTGCAATACGCAAATGGGTATCATCAATGACTTTGATAAACATATGGTACAGACGGGTAAGATTTCTTTTAACGGTTCATTTGCGGAAGAATTATTAACGATCAACAAGCAAGAGCCGACTAAAGATTTCGCTACAAAGTTCCTGGCTAAAGCCTTGACCTTCGTAGAACAAATCAAATCATTTAGAAAAGATACGGTTACCGTTTAATTATTCATGAGCATACAACCTAAGTTATCGTTAGTAGGCGCGGGTCCAGGAGATCCGGAACTGATTACTTTGAAAGGACTCAAGGTGTTGGCTTCTGCTGACGTGGTGTTGTACGATGCCTTAATTGACAAATCGATATTGGAACACGCTCCGGCAAATGCGCTTAAGATTTTTGTAGGCAAACAAAAAGGAGTGTGTCAGTTTCCTCAGGAAAAAATAAACGAATTGATTGTGCAGTATGCACAGTCGCATGGTCATGTGGTGCGCTTGAAAGGCGGTGACCCTTTTATTTTCGGAAGAGGACATGAAGAGTTGACCGTTGCCAAACAGCACAACATCGAAGTACAGGTTGTACCCGGTGTATCCAGTGCCGTATCTGTTGCCGGTTTGCAGGAAATTCCTTTGACACGCAGAGGCATTAACGATAGTTTCTGGGTGATGACCGGTACAACAAAAGACCATCAATTGTCCCGTGATATCTACCATGCGGCACAGTCAGATGCTACCGCTGTGATCCTGATGGGCATGTCGCATCTGGAAAAAATCTGTGAAGTATTTACAAAATTTGGCAAAGCCAATACATCGGTTGCGATTATTCAAAACGGGACTTTACCTACCGAAAAAGTATTGATCGGTAAAGTGGAAGACATCGTGGCCAAAGTAGCGGAAAGTAAAATCGGTTCTCCTGCCATCATCATCATTGGTGAAGTAGTCAACCTGCATCCTTCGATATGGAAAGAGCAATCACTCAGTATATCTTTTGAACAATAAAATACAAGAGAACTGAAAGCAGAGAACAGAAAGCTGATTTTAGTTCTCTGTTTTCAGCTTTCAGTTCTCAGCTTTCATGAATACACTCTTCCCCATTTTCCTAAAACTAGAAAACCTACGCTTATTAGTCGTAGGTGGTGGAGCTGTGGGAATGGAAAAAACAAAAGCAGTTTTGGACAATAGTCCAGGGGCTTCTGTGACCGTTGTTGCTCCTGAAATTCGCGAAGAACTAAAAGCGTTGCAGGCCAATCATCCAAATTTGAAATTGATCTATGCGCCTTATGCGTTGGAACATTTGCAGGAAAAAGATTTAGTCATTGCCGCTACTTGCATAAAAGAATTGAACAAGCAGGTTTGGTCCGATGCCAAGCTGAATAAAATTTTAGTCAATGTAGCAGATACGCCAGACTTGTGTGATTTTTATCTTTCTTCTATTGTCAAAAAAGGAAATTTAAAAATTGCAGTTTCCACCAATGGAAAGTCGCCCACCATGGCCAAGCGGATCCGGGAAGTTTTAGAAGAAGCCTTGCCGGAAGAAATCGATGAGGTGCTTGACAAGCTGCATGAATTGCGGGAAAAATTGAAAGGTGATTTTGATTATAAAGTAAAAAAAATGAACGACATTACGTCGTCGATGAAATTAAATCCGGAAGAAACAAAAGACGAATAAAAGATCCACTCCTTGAAATCCACTAAATAGCATGAAAGAAGTTACCGTAGAAGAATTGAAAAAAATGATCGATGCCAAAGAAGATTTTCAACTCATCGATGTCAGAGAGCCGGCAGAATTTTCTGTAGCCAATTTAAAAGGAGAATTAATTCCCCTGTCTTCTGTTCCGCAAAACGTAGATAAGATATCTAAAACAAAGAAGGTAATCGTCCACTGCAGAAGCGGAAAGAGAAGTGCCAATGCCATTACATTCCTTGAAAACAATCACGGTTATGATAACCTATACAATTTGAAAGGAGGCATCTTGGCTTGGAAAGATGAAATAGATCCCAGCATGCCGGCTTCTTAGTCGTTAGTGGTTAGTCGTTAGACATTAGTATTAAGTAAAAAGCTCTGGAAATATTTCCAGGGCTTTTTTATTTTGTAACCTTTTTTGAGTTCGCTTACTCTAATAGTTTATAACCAAAACTAAACGATTATGATCTACCTGGCAATTGCCTTATTTGCTGTTTCAGCTGCTTTAGGGCTAGTAATACTAATTAATTGGCTCACAAAGAAAGACGCGCCAAAGGCGGTTGTTTATTCTCACGGCATTATTGCTGCATTAGCTCTTGTATTATTGATAGGCTATGCTATCCAGCATCCTGATCATTTTCCTATGATCAGTATTGTGATCTTTGTTATAGCTGCCATTGGTGGTTTTTACATGTTTATCCGCAGTTTGAATAACAAGACCAGTCCTTTAATTATCGCTTTTGTACATGCTCTCTTAGCGCTGAGCGGTTTTGTTTCTTTGTTGTTGTACGTTTTCGCTTAGTCGTATGAAAATACTGGGACATCCTGTACATATGATGCTGATCCATTTTCCCTCGGCTTTATTGCCTATGGATTTTGTAAGTTCAGGCCTGGCTTTTTATTGCGGTGATGTAAACCTGGTGTATACTTCCTTCTATTGCATGATAGCGGGTGTATTGTTTGGATGCCTGGCGATCATTGCCGGTACCATAGATTTAATTGGTATCGCGGAAGATCAACCCACCGCACTCAAAAAAGCACTGATTCACGGAGGGATCAATACCTCTGTGATCATAGGGTATAGTCTGTTGGCCTTTATTGCGTTTAAACATTATCCCTCCATTATTCCGGATGGTATAGGTATACTTGCCACAAAAGGAAGTTTGATTGCATTCATGATGACAGGAAATTTCCTTGGTGGAAGTTTGATACTGAATGATAAAGTAGGAATCCATAAATAAGAAAAATGACACTTAAATCCTTTGATCAGTACACCGATTTTGAGATTATCAAAAAGATAAGCGAAGGCGATATAAAATTATATGAGATTCTAATCAGAAGGTATAATGCCTCCTTGTACAAGATCGGACGTGCCTACCGTTACAATCATCACGATACCGAAGATCTTATGCAGGAAACGTATATCAATGCGTTTTACAACCTTTCAAAGTTTGAATACCGTGCAGCGTTCAAAACATGGCTCACAAGAATTATGCTCAATGCTTGTCACCATAAGAACAAAAAAATGAGTTTTAAGAATGAGGTAGCAACGGAAAATAGTCCAACGGAAAAACAGACACCCATGTTTCAACAATCGATAGACACAGAAAAAAAGATCGTAAACAAAGAGCTGGGTCAAGTGCTGGAAGCCGCCCTGAATGAAATACCGGAAGAGTACAGAGTAGTATTTACGTTGCGGGAATTGAATGGATTGAGTGTTGCTGAAACCACGGAAGTATTAAATATTACGGAGAGCAATGTAAAGGTAAGACTCAATAGAGCAAAAAAAATGCTGCGCTCCAACATTGAAAAAATCTATACGCCGGAAGATGTGTATGAATTCAATCTCATTTATTGTGATCGCATCACAGAAAAAGTAATGAAAGCGATTGCAAATCCTAAAAATGATTAGCACAACTATTTTTAAAATTGTGCTAATCATTTTATTGTTAGAATCTGAACCTCATCAAGCCAATGGCTGCAGAGTATAATGGACTTGACTGACCAATAAAATAAGTCGAAACGTCTCTCGTTGAAATACCCATTTCAAAACCTCCATCTTCTCCCAAAACAATACCGATACCAAATGGAATAGCTAAACGCGTATTATATCCTTGTGATACACTGGCAATGTTACCTCCGATGCTGGAGCCTGTAGAAAGTCTCAGCCATCGCAAGACAAAGAAGTCACCACCTATTGCCCATACAGCGGTGTTATAGTTTCCGGCTGCGGTATTCAATGGTTGTACATAGTCTATACCTACTTGTATGCGTTTTTCCAATAACATGGCACTGGCACCAATACGTAATTGTGTAGCAAGCGGTACGACTACGCTTCCTCGCTTTTCCCATTTTACGATTTTATCAAAACCTCCTAAAAAGTCACTATTGTAAGCTACTGTAGTAAAAACAGTATCGGATACATTGTATACGTTATCGCGGTAGGTGATGGAACCTATATTCACTACAGATGCTCCAACACGTATATCATGGAATAATTCTGCGGTCAATCCCACATCAAAACCTAAACCTTGTCCTACCGGTTTGTAATAACTGTTAGCCTGTTGTGTCGTTTTGATATTCAACAAGGAATCTAATTGCGTAAGACTGGGCATGTAGGAGGCTACTCCTGAAATGCGTCCGTTTTTTGCAGAAATGTCTACATAACCCAAGCCCTGTACATATTTTACGGCTACCCCTGCATAGAGTGCATGTTGCTCATCTAAGCTCAATAGTTTTCTGCCATAACCTAATGCATATTCTGTAGTCCAGCTTAGCTTGTATTTAGAATTGTCCAGGATGGATCCAAGTGATAATCCATTTTTGTTATAACCTGCTTTTATACCGCCATTGTTGTTGATGTAATTTTGGTATTGATTGGGATCATTGGCAACTGTATCTTGATTGCCCGTGATTAATTGAGGGAATAGATTTGTTGCAGTAGCACTGCTGAATGCGAATTGCGTGAAATTCAAATTGAAATCCATGAAGTAACGGAAAGACGTTTTTACATTAAATGCAAAAGATCCGATCTTGTCGTTGTTGTACGCAAAGCCAATAGGCATCACATCGATATTGGCACCGAATGTTTTACCGGAGAATTTCTGCGCACCTTCTAATCGCTGGAAATAATTGAGTGAATCAGAGTTGCTGCCACTTTGAATGTAGGTACTCACGTCTGAAGCTTTTACGCCCTGTAAAAAAACACTTCCTGTTCCTTCGAATAATCCGAGTGTGAAATTTTTTGTTTCGTTGTACCGAATACCAATGTTAGCAGGGTTCACACCCAATGCCTGGTAATCCGTAAGCATCGTAGTTCCTACACCCGCACGACCGGTAGCATTGTATGCTGCATTTTCAATCTGAGCAAAAAGTGTGGTGTGTAGGAATAAGAGGCAACACAGACCCGATGTAAATAAGGTAAATTGTTTTTTCATAGCATGAGAGTTTGCCTGACTAAGGTAATACTTTTGCCTTTGAAAAACTGCGTTTTAGCGTATATAAAATACCTGCCAAAGAAAGAATAAAAAGACCAATGACAAAAGGGGTATAAGAGGCCGGCAAATGATAATCTGTCAGAGAATCCTGCTGTTGCTGTATGTATAGACCGCACCAGATGGCCAACAGTGTGCGTGGAATCATGCCCACTGTGGAGGCGATCAGGTATTGGAAAATGTTTAAACGAATGAAGGAACATAAGGCTGTCAGTTGCCCGAAGGAAATAACAGGTGATAGACGAAGAAACAGTACACTGGAGAACGGATAAAGTTCCAGAAAGGACAGGGCTTTTTTCAATCGTTGTGAATGTTGCAGCAACTGGATGGTTTTGCCTTGATCAATAATGGTAATGATTTGATAACCTACATAAGAGGAAGCGATGTAGCAGGGCAGGTAATAATACAAACTTTCCCAACCCAGGAAATAACCTCCCATCAGGGCCAGTAAAGTAGAAGACAGTATGCCGAGAGAAAGTAAGGGTGTAGCCAATGCAAAGGCGATCACCCAAAACAATACCGATTGCTGATCGGTATGTGTAAGGAGCCATTGTTGAATGACAACCAACAGGGTGACATGAAAAAGTGCCATCAAAACCAGTTGTACGGAAAAGGTGACGAGTACAACTTTGTAGGTTTTGAGGGCACTGATAAAACTCATGAGGATAGTTGTTAGTTGTTAGTTGTTAGTTTAAAAGTCATATCGGTAATTTTTTTATACAGGAAATAAGGTTGGTTTTCTTTTTTAACTAACAACTAACAACTAACAACTAACAACTAACAACTAACAACTAACAACTAACAACTAACAACTAACCTTATTTATTCAAGAGTTTAAATAATTCATCGAGTTTAGGGCTGACAATAATTTCTGTACGACGGTTTAGTCGACGGGCTTCTGCTGATTTGCCTTCTGCAACCGGCATGAATTCACCATGTCCGGCAGGCATGATGTTGATAGGAGGGAAGCCGTTACTGACCAATATTTTTGTGATAGAAGTTGCTCTCAATACGCTGAGCTCCCAGTTGTCGTCGAAGTTTGCTCCTTTATTAACCGGCACATCATCGGTATGTCCTTCTACTGTAATGTTAAGATCCTTGTCGTCTTTGATGGCTTCCGCTAATTTTTTCAACGCTTCAACACCCTTCTCGTCCACTTTGATGCTGCCGGATTTGAATAACAATTGTTCGGATAAAGAAACATAGACTTTGCCGTCTTTTACTTTCACTGTGATGTCTTTGTCTTTGAACCCTAAGAGTGATTTAGTCAGTTTATCCTTGATGGCATTCACTGCACTGTCTTTGCGTGCCAATACATGCTCCAGTTCCCGGACTCTTCTTTCTCTTTCATTCAATTCATTTTCCAGCGTGTTGATTTTTAATTCGCGTTCGGAAAGATCCTTACTCATTTTAGACAATTCCGATTGGTTGTTGCTGACAATCTTGTTGTGAGTTTTTAATAATTTTTGATAGGTATCGTTGAGTGTTTCATAGTTGGCCTGTGCCACGCGCAGTTCGGCACCCAATTCGGAAGTGTCTTTAAGTAAGGCCTCGTTCAGGGCCATGAACTTATCCAACTCCGCTTGTTTGGCTTTTAGGCTTTCTTCGCAATCCGCTTTTTCCGTTTCCAGTGCTGATTTTCTTCTGCTCAGTTCATCAAATTTTTTCTTACTTACAATGCAAGAGGAGAGTCCGCAAGTTGCAAGTACAACAACGAATAAAAGTTTTTTCATCATCGTGACTGTAGAGATTTATTTTATACTAAATTTAAATGAATATAAGGAGATAAAACCAATATGGAAACATATACACAAGGAATGTTGCGGGCAGATGCTTTGCAAGGAAAGCGCATCATGGTAACAGGCGGTGCGACAGGCCTAGGTAAATCCATGGCCAAGTATTTTTTAGAACTAGGAGCCAAGGTAATGATTGTGAGTCGCAAGGAAGAAGTGCTGCAACAAACCGTCAAAGAATTGACGGATGCCACCGGTGGAGAAGCGATGTATAAAGTGGTGGACGTAAGGCAATACACAGAGATAGAAAGTGCGTTTGAATTGGCACAAGAAAAGTGGGGAGGTATAGATGTAGTGGTGAACAATGCGGCCGGAAATTTTATCAGTCCTACAGAGCGTTTGAGTCATAAGGGATTTGATATTGTTGTTGATATCGTTTTGAAAGGAACATATTATACGTCATTGGCTGCCGGCAAATATTGGATTGCCAATAAGATGAAAGGGACGTTCCTGAATATTGTGACGACTTATTCCTTTACGGGTTCGGGTTATGTTGTGCCTTCTGCTACCGCGAAAGCCGGAGTATTGGCGTTGACACGTTCTCTGGCCGTGGAATGGGCGAAGTACGGCATTCGTTCCAATGCCATTGCTCCGGGTCCATTCCCTACTGATGGCGCATTCAGCCGTTTATTTCCTGAGAAAGTACAACAGATTGCAACACCAGAAGAGCGTATCCCGTTAAAAAGAAACGGACACCATCAGGAATTGGCAAACCTTGCCGCTTACCTGGTCTCTGATTTCTCTGCTTATGTAAACGGAGAAATAGTCGTGATCGACGGAGGCGAATGGCTGAAAGGAGCAGGAGAGTTTAACTTCCTGGATCAACTGGACGCCAGCGATTGGGATGAAGTAGAGAAGCAAGTACGCGGAGCCAATAAAAAATAGTTAAGAGCGAGGAGGTACGAGCCAGGGAGCTTACTGTTGATGCATTAAACTATAGGACTTGAAACAGGTCCAAACAACAATTGAAATGTCTTTATCTAATATTTTATAATTATAAAATAACTCCTCCTATGAAAAGAATTGCCACCATTATTTTTGCAACAATCCTTTTAGTGACGTCTGCTTATATTTCCTCTTGCAAAAAGAAAAAAGAAGATGCTAACCCTAATGACGGATTAACTACTGAAACCAATGAAGCCCAAAGTCAGTGGGATGATGCGTTGAAAATTTCAGAGGACGCCATCAATGCCAATGGACAAAGTAGCCGAACGTCATCTTATCCGGCTATTACATTAGTAACGGGTTCAGGTACTACAGGTACCATCACTATTGATTATGGTACAGATGGGTTAACAGCCAGCAGTGACGGTAAGTATCGCAAGGGTAAATTGGTGATTACCTATACCGATAAATACAGAAATTCCGGTGCTGTGATTACCACCTCTACCAATAGCTATTATGTAAATGGTAAGCACATCAAAGGAAGAAGGACTGTAACAAACAATGGCAGTTATATTTATAGCGTAGTGGATTCTGATTCTCTGGGAACTGCTGCTAGTTATGCGGAAATCATTTATCCAAATGCAGAAGGAACGACTACCTGGAAATCTACCCGTACCAGAACATGGACGGCCGGATATGGTACAATTGGGACTTTATCTGATGACGTTTACAGCATTTCAGGAACCGCTTCCGGAGTATCTAAAGAAGGCAAGGCGTATACCATGACCATTACTAATTTGATTGTAAAATTGGAATGCTTCTTTACTTACTTTATTTATATGCCAGCCGGTGGCACAATAGACATCAATACCACAGAAGGTACCAGATCGGTTAATTACGGAAATGGTGTGAGCTGCGATAGAAACGTGACTTTCACCGCTATTGATGGCAAGACTTATGAATTGAGTCTGTAATTGAGGAATGAGCGAGGAGGTACGAGGTACGATAAAAAAGGCGGAGAATATTCTCCGCCTTTTTTATTTAAAGTATGAGGGATAATAGCGGGAAACCCGAAGCGAGGTTCTAAATCCATCTGCCTCGCCCCTAAATCCCCTAAAGGGGACTTGTTTTCTTTTTGTTTTAGACTACAGACATTTTGTCCCTCCAGGACAAATGATCATACACAACCTATTGTGATTCGCGTTAGGGATTGAGCCATTGTTTGAGCTCTCCCGACACAGCGGTTGTTTTGAAAATTGATGTTTGAATCGGGAAGCGAGTGGCGAAAGCCCGGCCCGGAGGGAACGCCCTAATAACAAGCTAGCTTTTATTGATTACTCATTATCTGCCAATTAAATCCTCACTAAATCTTAAGAGAGTAAATGAATGAATTAAGACCGTACTATTTTAAAATCTATTCTCAATCATTCTAAATGTGGACAAAACGCCCTTTTTTATCGAAATAATTTAGAAATGACGTTTGTATAAACAGATTTTTGATTTATCTTTGCACTCGCTATTCTCAGGAATGGTGATTTTAAAGCTAGTATTGACCGATGGTGTAACTGGCAACACGTCTGGTTTTGGTCCAGAAGAGTACATGTTCGAGCCCTGGTCGGTCAACAAAATTATAGCGTTCCCGAGCTCCGGGAACATTTCTTTTTATAATGGAAGTGACTATAACCCCCCAAAACGTAATGTCTTACGTAAAAATCTTTTCCGGAACCAACTCGAGGTATTTAGCTGAGAAAATCGCTAAGTCTTATGGAAAAGAGTTAGGGGCAGTTACCATCAGCCGCTTCAGCGACGGCGAACAATCTGTAAGTTATGACGAATCGATCAGAGGTTGTGATGTATACATCATACAATCTACTTTTCCTTCTGCCGATAATCTGATGGAATTGTTGCTGTTGGTAGATGCAGCGAAAAGAGCTTCAGCAAAAAGCGTAACGGCGGTTATCCCTTATTTCGGATATGCGCGTCAGGATAGAAAAGATAAACCACGTGTACCGATTGCGGCGAAATTAGTAGCCAATATCTTGCAGGCATCCGGCGTAAATCGTTTGATGACTTGTGATTTGCACGCTGGACAGATACAAGGATTTTTCGATATTCCGGTAGATCACTTAGACGGTGCTGCCATTTTTATTCCGGAATTGAGACAAATCAATAAAGAAACCTTGCTGATTGCTTCTCCGGATGTTGGGGGAGTAAAGAGAGCAAGAGATTTCGCTAAGTTTTTGCATGTAGATTTAGTGGTTTGCGATAAGTACCGTAAACGTGCCAACGAAGTGGCTTCTATGCAATTGATCGGTGATGTGGAAGGTGCAGACGTAGTATTGATCGATGACTTGATCGATACAGGAGGTACCATTACAAAAGCCGCTCAGATCATCTTGGAAAAAGGAGCGAAAAGCGTGCGTGCGGTTTGTACACACGGTATTTTGTCCGGTAATGCGTACGATAACATTGAGAAATCAGTATTGACAGAGCTTTGGGTGACAGATACGATTCCATTGAAAAAGGAATCATCCAAAATTAAGATCTATACGGTAGCAGATTTGTTTGCCAAAGCGATCCGTAAGATCCAGGACAATGAGTCGATCAGCTCTTTGTTTGTTGAGTAGTAACCAATTTAAATAAATATAATATGAAACAAGTAGAGATTATAGGGTATAAAAGAGCAAATCTCGGTAAGAAGGAATCTGCTCAATTGAGAGCAGAAGCACAAGTTCCTTGCGTACTGTATGGTGGTACTGAAGTGGTTCACTTCTCGACTCCAATGTTTTTGTTCAAAGACATCATCTACACTGGCGATGCTGTTCAAGCGATCATCCACGTAGAAGGTAAAAAATACACCGCTATTTTGCAGGATTCTCAATTTCATCCGGTAAGTGAAATGATCCTTCATGCAGATTTCCTGGAATTGGTTCCAGGTAAAATAGTGAAAATGGATATTCCGGTTACATTCGAAGGTACCTCTCCAGGTGTTTTGAAAGGTGGTCGTTTTAACCAAAAAATGAAAAAACTAACTGTAAAGGCTACTCCTGATAAATTGCCAAGTTCTATCACAGTAGATATCTCTACATTGGAATTGTCTAAATCAGTAAAAGTAAGTGATGTGAAAGCAGAAGGATATGTGATCCTGAATGCGAAGAGCAACCCGATCGCAACGATTGAAGTGACTCGTTCATTGAAACAAGAAGCAAACGAAACAGCGAAGAAGTAATTTCTGTTTTGTCAAGATAAGAATCCTATTCTTCTTCGGAGGGGTAGGATTTTTTTGTGCTTTTAAATAATGAGGAGTAGATGAGTTTGGTTAAGATTGTTTGGAGTGAAATGTAGGGTATTAAGAGTAGTACGAGATATTCTTTTGGGCGTGTCCCTTCGGGCCGGGCTTTCGCCACTCTCCCGCTAAATAGCGGGATCAGACAATGGCTCAATCCCTCACGCAAATCGTCTCATAATTTTTTATGGGTGTTAGGTCTCCAGACCTGACACTGTCGGCCTATAGCACGCGGTTTGCGTTAACCCTATCTGTCTGCCCCTAAATCCCCTGAAGGGGACTTTTAATATATTTTAATAATTTATTTGCTACCGGGCTATTGTCCCTCTGGGACATGTTTTATGCAACTATGAAAAAGATTTATATTTATTAGACTACAACTAACAACTAACAAACTAACAACTCTTTCTTTTTGTCTTTCATCCATAATCTGGGTTTATTTGTACCATGAAGTTTCTGATTTGCGGCTTGGGAAATGTCGGTAGCGAGTATAAAAACACACGCCACAACATAGGCTTTATGGTGTTGGATCGCTTGGCAGAGAAGGCTGGAGTAAGCTTTGACGTAGGTCGTCAGGCTTATGTCGCAGAGATGAAAAGCAAAGGCCGCACCTTGATTTTAGTGAAACCGACTACTTTCATGAACTTAAGTGGTAAGGCATACAGTTATTGGTTGAAAACATCCGGCCTTTCGGTAGAACAATCGATTGTCATTACAGATGATTTAGCTTTACCTTTTGGCAAGATCAGAATCAAAGCCAAAGGTTCCAACGGTGGGCACAATGGCCTGGGTAATATACAGGAAGTGTTGGGCTCTGACGCTTATCCGCGCATGCGTATGGGTATAGGAGATGCGTTCTCCAAAGGACATCAGGTTGACTTTGTGTTGAGTGAATTTTCTAAAGAAGAACAAAAAGACCTAGACGCATACATCGATCGAGCGGCGGAGGCTGTGCTATCGTTTGTGTCGATTGGTTTGGAGAGGACGATGAATACGTTTAATACTAAATAGTTGTTAGTTGTTAGTTATTAGTTCGTATAAACCAACTAACAACTAACAACTGACAACTAACAACTATAACATGAACAACCAACCCATAGGCATTTTCGACAGCGGCATCGGCGGACTCACCGTCGCACACGCCGTAAATACGCTGCTTCCGCAAGAGAGTATCATTTACTTTGGCGATACGGCGCATTTGCCTTATGGCGATAAATCTACGGCAGCCATACAATCTTATACCATTAAGATTGCTGATGTGCTGTTAAAAAACAATTGCAAGGTGATTTTGATTGCTTGTAACTCCGCATCTGCTGCGGCTTACCAGCTGGTTAAAGAATATGTGGGAAGCAGAGCGAAGGTCTTGAATGTGATTGATCCGGCAGTACAATATGTCGCGAAGAAATACGAAGGAAAGACCATCGGTTTGATCGGTACCAAGAAGACGGTTTCTTCCAATGTATACCGCAAACGCCTTGATAAAACCAACTCGGACATCGAACTCAAAGCCCTGGCTACACCGCTATTGGTGCCTATGATTGAAGAGGGTTTTTTCAATAGCAACATCAGCCACAGCATCATTGAAAACTACCTGAAGGACCCGTCTTTACAGGGAATTGAGGCATTGATTTTAGGGTGTACACACTTTCCTCTGATCAAAAATGAAATCGAAGCTTTCTACAATTCCGATGTCCATCGGAATGTGGAAGTCATTGATAGTTCTATGATTGTAGCGGAGTACCTGAAAGAGTACTTGCGTAAGCATGATTTGTTCAGTTCAGGTGAATCGGTTAAACATACCTTCTACGTTTCCGATTATACCCGTTCCTTTGCTGAATCGACAAGGATATTTTTTAAAGAAGAAGTCAACCTGGAACATTACCCCCTTTGGGAGTAAAATGAGAGCGTAGAAACAGAGCGAAGAGCGAAGTTTCTTGCTGTTTGATTGGTGTCAGATGTTCACATCTGACACGGATGGATAAAGTGGTACTGGTAAATCAACCCCAATCTTCTGTCATGTACGAACAGTGTCAGGTCTGAAGACCTGACACCCAAATTATAAAGACCAGATCCAGTGGAAAAACTTCTCGCTCTTCGCTCTGTTTCTCCGCTCTACTTTGTTAACTTTGATACAAGATGTTTATCTGGTCTTTTATCATAACTCTCGTTGTTATTTTGACCTATGCCATATTTGTGGTGTATGCCGAGAGGAAGGCTGCGGCCTTTGTTCAGGACCGTCTGGGGCCTGTGGAAGTAGGACCTAAGGGCTTGCTGCAAACGGTTGCTGATTTGTTGAAATTGCTTCAAAAAGAAGACATTCTTCCTACCTATTCGGATAAGATCTTATTCCGTCTGGCTCCCTGGCTTATTTTCACGGCCATCTTTTGGGGATTTACAGCTTTACCCTGGGTACCGGGTTTGATCGGTTCCAATTTGCCTTCCGGTATTTTCATGATCTTTGCTGTGGTGTCTCTGGATGTCATAGGATTATTCATGGTAGGATGGGGCGCCAATAATAAATACGCTTTATTCGGTGCGGTGCGTTCCATTGCGCAAATCATTTCTTATGAAATTCCTTTGGGCTTATGCTTGTTGGCTGTCGTTACCTTTACCGGAACGCTCAATCTGCAAGAGATCGCTCAACAACAAGCAATAGACAGTACGTTTCATTCTTATTTGTTCGGTATTCCAGGCATTGATGTCAGCGCGTGGGGAGGGATATTTACCTGGAACGTTATTCGTTTTCCGATTTTACTTCCTGTCGCTGTTTTGTTTTTCATCACCACCCTGGCAGAATGCAACCGTGCCCCTTTCGATATTCCGGAAGCGGAATCTGAGTTGGTAGCCGGTTTTCATACGGAGTATTCCGGTTTTCGTTTTGGTATGTTGTTCTTATCGGAATATGCCATGATGTTGTTAGTCGCCATCTTGTTGGTCTTTTTGTTTTTAGGTGCATGGAGTTCTCCTCTACCGAATGTAGCAGGCGTTCACTTGTACGATTGGACAAGCGGTACAACAGGACATTGGTCCTCTTATGCCTGGAGTATTTTCTGGTTAGGATTAAAAACGGTGACCGTAGTCTTCTGGCAGATCATGTTGCGCTGGACTTTCCCTCGTTTGCGTGTGGATCAATTGATGCACCTGTGCTGGAAACTTTTTTTACCTTTGTCGATGTTATTGGTACTGGCAAGTGCCATTTGGAAATGGTTTCTGATCTTTTAAATGGCAGTGAAACATTCTACATATCGCACCAATTTCATCATCATCGTAGGCTCGTTGTTGCGTGCGCTATTTTTGGCATGGAAGCATTTTAAGTCAGCCATTCATCGCAAGAAGGTATTGAACATCGATGACCCTGCTTATTTCAAACAGGCAGCCGGCGTTGTCACTACGCTTTATCCTTACGAATCCATCCCTGTTCCCGACAACGGCAGGTACCGCTTGCACAATGAAATGGAAGACTGCATTGTCTGCGATTTGTGCGCGAAAGTTTGCCCGGTCGATTGCATTGCGATTGATCCGATCAAGTCTACGGTAGAAATTGGTAAAACATCTGACGGTTCTACCAGAAGAATATATGCCGCCACATTTGACATCGACATGGCGAAGTGTTGCTATTGTGGTTTATGTACTACGGTTTGCCCTACCGAATCACTGACCATGACCAAAGCTTACGACTACAGTGAATTTGATATCCGCAACATGGTATATCACTTTGCAGACTTGTCGCCGGAAGAATCAGTGGTGAAGAGAAAAGAATGGGACGAAGCACAGTTAGCGAAACAAGCTGCTAAAGCAACTCCTGCCGTGGAAGTAAAAACAGAATCGACCGTTGCTGAAGGAGAAGCACCTGCTAAACCTAAACCGTTTATTCCAAAAGCAATGCCTCCGAAGGTCGCTATTCCAATAAAGAAAACGGAAGGTGATGCACCTGCTGCATCGACAGAAGATAAAACAGAAGAAGCTCCAAAACCTAAACCTTATATTCCTAAGGCGATGCCACCGAAGGTTGTCATCCCTGTTAAGAAAGAGGAACCATCAACTACAAATACAGAATCAAGCTCAACGCCGGATGAAACGCCGAAGCCGAGAGCTGTTCCACCGAAGATAAAAATACCGCTTCCGAAAAAGAAGGACGATGAGGCAGAGAAAGGAGGAACAGTAGAATGATTGCTGCTCTGACGTTCTGGGTATTGGCGCTTATTGTTTTTGCTTGCGGCATTTATCTGGTCTTCACGAAGAACATGGTGCATGCTGCACTCGCTTTGATGTTGATTTTGTTGTGTAGTGCCGGATTGTTTTTGTTAACGGGTGCAGAGTTTATTGCGCTGTCTCTGATTGTCGTTTATGTAGGAGGTATATTGGTATTGCTGTTGTTCTTTATTTTCTATTTAGGTAAAAACAGTTCCACAGGCGAAGACAAACCCTTCCGCAAGCAGATGCCTTCGTTATTCTTGATGGGCGCTTGGTTGGTATTACTGTGTGTGTACCTCATTCATTTGTTTGATTTGCATTATTTCAAATTGCCAGCCCTGTCAAAATATGCGCAAACGCCAACTTCTGAACAAAGCGTTTCCAATCCATTGGAATTGGGTCGTCTGATATTTTCAGAATATGTTTTTGAATTTGAATTGATCGGCTTTTTGTTGTTGGTAGTATTGGTAGTGGTGGCCTGGTTGTCTGCTCATTTAGTATTTAAGAAAGAAGATTAGTATGTACGACATCGCCTTATCGCATTACCTGATCATCGGAGCTTTCTTATTCATCATAGGAAGCTTGCTGGTATTGACAAGACGCAATGGTATTTTTATTCTGATCGGATTGGAATTGATGATCAATGCGGCGCTGATTAATTTTGTGGCTTTCTCTCATTTTGATACGGCTAAAAAAGGTGGTGAAGTGGCGGCTTTGTTTATTGTTGTGCTGGCGGTCTGTGCCTCTGTAGTAGGATTGGTTATTTTAATGAAAGTATATAAGCAGTTTCACACCATCTATGTCGACGAAGTGCGACAAGTAAAAGAATAATGACAGGATCAGAAAGCCTCATCCCTTTAGTGTTGGTTCTTGCAACGGTGTTCTTGCCCTTGGTGTCTTTTGGCGGCTTGTTAATTGCCGGAGAACGTATACACGAGAACATTCGTAGTATAGCGGCGACGAGTATGATGTTTTTTACGTTGCTCTTTGCTGTTGTTACCTTGCTGCATTGTGGTGTATCCGGCCAATGGAATTATGCTTTACCTTGGTTTCGTTACCTCTCTTCCAATGAGTTCATAGAACATACCATCAGCTTTTCGATCAACGGTGTCAGTTTGATCATGTTGAATGTGGTCGTGTTCATTTCCTTTTTAGTGCATTGGTATTCTTACGAGTACATGGGACATAAAAAGAACCACGTGATGTACTATCCTTATTTGGGATTGTTTACGTTCTCGATGATCGTACTGGTATTGAGCAATAACCTGCTGATCACATTCATCAGTTGGGAGTTGATTGGTTTTTGCTCTTACCTGCTCGTAGGTTTTTGGTTCAATAAAGAAGCAGCGAGTCAGGCGGCAAGCAAAGCCTTTTTGATGAATAGAGTAGCGGATGTGTTTTTCTTACTGGCCTTGTTGTTACTATTCTATCGCGTAGGTTCATTTGATTTGAATGACATCCATCAGTATTATGTGGAGCACTACGATTCCAGTGCCATGTATTTCAGTATCGGCATGCTCTTATTCATTGGTTGCATGGCAAAGACTGCACAGTTTCCATTAAACAGTTGGTTGCCCGATGCGATGGAAGGACCTACACCGGTATCCGCCTTGCTGCATGCGGCGACAATGGTAGCAGCAGGAGTATATTTATTGGTAAAACTCTATTTCCTACTGACAGCAGATGTGCGTTTCGTAATGGTTATCATTGGTTCGTTGACTGCATTCTTCGGTGCATTACCTGCGTTGACTTCTTTCAATAGTAAAAAGATATTGGCCTACTCTACGATTTCTCAATTGGGTTATATGATCGCTGCCATTGGATGTTCTGCTCCAGAGGCTGCATTCTTTCATCTTACTACACATGCGTTTTTTAAGGCGGGTTTATTTTTGTCTGTTGGCGCTGTCATTCATTCCTTACATAAAGTACACCTAAAGCTGGCGCATGAACATCGGTTCGTTCATATGGATCCATTGGACATTCGCATCATGGGCGGGTTGGGTAAAAAGATGCCGTTGGTCTTCGGTGCCTATGTCATTACTGCTTCATCCTTAATCGGACTTCCATTCTTCTCTGGTTTTTTATCCAAGGAAAGCATATTGAATTCCATGTATGCCTTTGCTGAACATCGTCATGGCTTTGCCTGGATAGTTCCAATTTTGGGATTGGCTACTGTATTGCTAACAGCGTATTATGTAACCAGACAAGGTATCTGGATATTCTTAGGAGAATCACGTTTGAAAGAATTAAAGTATTATTCAGAACATATCTGGTTGAAGGTAAAAGTGAATCAACCGGTGATTATTGTTCCTTTAGTTTTATTGAGCAGTGCTTCCTTCTTTTTCATGTTCTCACATAATCCTTTCCACGCTTCACATGCCTGGTTATTTCATGGAGAAAGTGCGAATGGAATAACAGGATTTTATTTTCACCATTATATGGATGAATATTCTATTGTCATGATTTCATCGTTGACTTTTGTAGCGCTTGGAATTTTGCTGGCAATAGGTTTAACTAAAAAAAGAATATCAGTGCATGCTATAGAAAGTAAAAACAGCATCCTCACTCGCTTTTATTATATCGATGAGTTGATTCAAGGTATAGTCATTATGCCATTGCTGAAAACAAGCATGGCTGTTGCTGCATTCGATAAAAAAGGGTTGGATGGTATCGTGCACGGTGTCGTGTACATTACGGTCATCAAAGCCCACATCATCGCCTGGTTTGATCGGGTGTTTGTGGATGGTGTCATTTCATTGATGGTGTATTCTACCGGTAAATTCGGTAAAGCCTTTCGAGTCATACAGCGTGGTAACGTACAGAATTATTTATTCTGGGTATTGCTGTTGATGCTGTTGGTCGCGATAGGAGAATTGATCAAGAATTATTTAGTATAAAAATATATAGAGCATGTTATTATCTCTGTTAGTCTTTTTACCTGTTCTGGCGATGCTGCTGCTGTTCGTCATACCCGACGGCATGCACCAGGTGTATCGTTACATTACGTTAGGTGTTTGTGCCATTCAGTTGGGTTTGGCTTCCTGGTTGTTCTTTAACTACACTTCCGGTTCCGGTGCCTTGCACAGTGACACCAGCTGGTTCCTGCAGGAGCGTATGCCCTGGATCTTTTTGGATTTAGGTAAATTAGGCAAACTGAACATTGAATATTTTCTCGCTTTAGATGGGTTGAATAGTTACCTGGTATTGCTGACGTCCATCGTCATGCTTTGCGCGGCCTGGGTTTCCTGGAGCATCAAACAAAATAGGAAAGGATTTTATGCCTTATTCTTATTGATGTGCAGTACGGTCTACGGTACGTTCATTGCGATGGACTTATTCTTATTCTATCTGTTTTTCGAACTCATGTTGTTGCCGATGTATTTCTTAATTGGGATATGGGGTGGAGAAAACAGAGAGTATGCTTCCGTAAAGTT
>JAQBNS010000152.1 GCA_028288405.1 Chitinophagaceae bacterium | reverse complement strand
TCTCTTTGCAAGAAGTAGGTTTGGCCGGTCAGGAAAAAATCAAAGCAGCATCGGTACTCGTTATTGGTGCCGGTGGTCTTGGCTGTCCTGCTTTGCAATACCTCACTGCTGCAGGTATCGGTCGTATAGGAATCATCGACTTTGATAAAGTGGACGTTAGTAATTTGCAACGTCAGATTCTTTATACAACAGAAGACATCGGCAAACACAAAGCGAAAGCTGCTGCTGCACGTTTATCAGCCAACAATCCATTGGTGACTTTTTATAGCTATACAGAAACACTCACAGCAGAAAATGCCTTGTCCATACTGGAGTCTTACGACATCATCGTAGATGGATCAGATAATTTTTCTACCCGCTATTTAGTCAATGATGCTTGTGTTATTTTAAACAAGCCTTTAGTATTTGGCTCTATCTTTAAATTTGACGGACAAGTTGCTGTGTTCAATTATACAGATGAAAAAGGTCTTCGAGGTCCTACTTACCGCTGTCTCTATCCCGAACCACCGGCAGATGGAGAAATGCCTTCTTGCAGCGAGATCGGTGTATTGGGTGTATTGCCCGGCATCATCGGTACGTTGCAGGCTAACGAAGCCTTGAAACTCATTTTAGGATTAGGCAATCCATTATCCGGCAAACTCTTTACGCTGGATGCATTGACCATGCAAACATCTTTATTTAATATTGAATCCAATCCGGACAATTACCACATCACTACCTTAGGCAATTATGATTTCTCCTGCGATACGTCGGCCTTGAATGATGTCATCACCGTTTTAGAATTAAAAGCATTACTGGATGAAAATACCAACCTGCTTGTGCTGGATGTTAGAGAACAATTCGAATATGACATCTGCCACATCGAAGGTTCGCTGCTGATGCCACTAAGTACAGTACCACAGCACCTGCAAGATTTACCAAAAGATAAAAACATCATCATACTTTGTCACCTGGGTATACGTAGCGCTTCGGCAGTAAATTTTCTGCAAGCCAATGGTTTTGAAAAGGTCAGCAACCTGCTGGGCGGTATCCATTCCTGGGCAGAAGAAATTGACCATACAATGGCTACATATTAATTGCGTATGAATGTGGGCATGAACTGCCATTATTTTTAAGGTTAAATATTTCGTAACTTTACTCCCCAGACAGCGATCAATCTATAAATCGCTGCATACTGAATACTTCATCATGCCTTTCAATCCTTTCTCCATAGATCTCCCCATCACGGAAGTTATTTCGGATGTTAAGAAATACCTTTCCGAACAAAACACATTGATCGTCAATGCTCCACCCGGCGCCGGTAAAAGTACACTATTGCCTTTAGCATTAATGGATGAAGCCTGGCTTGGCGGAAAAAAAATCATCATGCTCGAGCCACGCAGACTGGCTACCAAAGCCGTTGCAACGCGTATGGCTGATTTGCTGGGAGAACAAATTGCGCAAACCGTTGGTTACCGCATTCGTTTTGAAAACCGCACGAGCGAGCAAACTCAAATCGAGGTTGTGACGGAAGGTATCTTGACACGAATGATTCACAGCGACAATTCATTGGAAGGTGTGGGCATGGTCATCTTTGATGAGTTTCACGAACGCAGTATACATGCCGATGTAGCGATGGCCTTATGCAGAGAAGCGCAACAAGTATTGAGACCTGATCTCCGCATCATGGTCATGTCTGCAACCCTGGATATGCCACAATTGACCAAATTGCTCAACTCACCGATGGTGCAGAGTCAGGGGAAGCAGTATCCCGTTGACATTGTATATACCGGAGAAACAGATGAATTCCTCCTTCCTGAAATGACGGCACGTACCATATTGAAAGCCGTCAGAGAAAAAGACGGAGATGTATTGGCCTTTTTTCCAGGGCAAGGAGAAATAAAAAAATGCGAAGAGTTACTGAAAAAGGAATTGCGTGATTTCGCCATTCATCCTTTATACGGACAATTGACGCCGGCACAACAGCACAGTGCCATCATGCCGAACAAACAAGGCAAACGAAAAATCGTACTCGCTACATCCATTGCAGAAACCAGCTTAACGATTGAAGGCATTAAAATAGTGATTGATACAGGTTTCGGTCGTACGTCAAAGTTTGATCCGAACTCCGGATTATCCAGGTTGGAAACGGTAAAAATATCCAAAGACTCCGCCGACCAGCGCGCAGGCCGTGCGGGACGTTTGAGTGCAGGTACTTGCTACCGCATGTGGTCACGAAGCATACACGAAAGTTTAGCCGATCACAGATCGCCTGAAATCCTCGAAGCAGATCTCACTCCGCTGATGTTGGACATGGCGCAATGGGGCATCATGGATATCTCGCAATTAACTTGGCTCAGTGTACCTCCAAAAGGCACGCTGGCTCAGGCTTCTGATACCTTGCACCAATTGGAAGCATTAGAAAACGGAAAGATCACTGCACACGGAAAAAAAATTCACGGTCTACCCTGTCATCCAAGGATCGCACACATGTTGTTATGGGCAGAAGAAAACGAGATGCTGGAACTTGCCACAGATGTGGCAGCCATCTTAGAAGAGAAAGATCCTTTACCTAAAGAAGCCGGCATCGACATCAACCTCCGTGTCGAAGCACTACGTCGCTTCCGTAGAAACGACGGGCAAGGTAACGTATTGGGGAAAATAGAAAAGATTGCTTCTTCCTATCGTAGATTATTTGAAATAGAACCCAACAACGGAAAATTTGATCCCTTTGAAACAGGCATCATCCTCGCTCACGCTTATCCTGAGCGTATCGCTTTTGCGCGTCCGGGAAACAATGCGCAATTTCAATTGTCAAACGGCAAGTACGCACAAGCAGGACACCGCGATGACCTGGCCAACGAGGCTTGGCTAGCCATCGCACACGTGGATGCACGCAACGGCCTGGGTAAAATATTTATGGCCTCTCCACTGAATCCCAAAGACCTTGCACCTCTTGTTAAAACAGTAGAGACCATCATTTGGGATACCTACAAAGGCGGACTTATTGCCACCAAAGAATTACGCATCGGTAGCATCATTCTACAATCTAAAGCACTACCCGATCCTGATGAAAGTCATTTGATTCAGGCCATCAGCAATGCCATAAAAAAAGAAGGAGAACGTTTGCTGGACTTCAATAAAGAAGTACAGGAATGGCAGAACCGCATACTCAGTCTACGCAAATGGAGACCGCAGGAAAACTGGCCCGATGTATCCATGCAAGGTCTGTTAATGACGAATGACGAGTGGCTTGCTCCTTACCTCAATAACATCAAAAGACCGGAAGATCTGAAAAAACTAAACCTCAAAGAGATCCTGAACAATAGTCTCGATTGGGATAAACAAAATGCATTAAACAAACTCGCACCACAACGCATCAAAGTACCCAGCGACTCCGACATCAAAATAGAATACTCCAACAACGGTGCTTCACCTGTTTTGTCTGTACGTTTGCAGGAAGTGTTTGGCATGCTGGATACTCCCACTGTCAACGAAGGCAAAACACCGCTTATACTGCATCTGCTTTCTCCCGGCTACAAACCGGTACAGATCACCTCTGACTTAAGAAGCTTTTGGAACACTACGTATTTTGAAGTAAAGAAAGAATTGAAAAGCAGGTATCCGAAACACTCATGGCCCGAAGACCCTATGACGGCTCAGGCGATACGGGGGGTGAAGAAAAAGGTATAGTGGTTAGACTTAGTGGTTAGTTGTTAGAAAAAAAGAAGGTTTTGGATAATCCAAAGCCTTCTTTTATATAAGGTATTGTGTAAAAAAACTAACCACTAACATCTAACATCTAACGACTATTATAAATAAATCGCCTCCAACTTCGCCAACACACCATCATCATTTTTCAAATAAAGAAATTTATCGTCCGTGGAATAAGAATTGGCATTTTGTAAGGCAGAAGAAAATTGATCTTCCAGTGCAGCTTCTTCACACATCATTTTAGTGGACATCAAAGGGCCTATTTTTATATCCGCTCCGTCTGATGCATACTTTCCATTAAATTTATTGCATCCCAGAAAACCATTTACCGTCACCTTATCTGAAAAATGTATATAGAGATCTGAAGCGGCTTTCACCGGTTTTCCATTCAGTTCACGCAATACCCAACGCGCATTGATCAAGTCAATCTGTGGTGGTTCCGCAAAATCTTTCTTAGGCTTATCAATAGAAGTATCCGATGAAACAGAATTTATCCTGTTGCAGGCGACAAAGCCCAGAATACTTAATAATGTAAATGAAAGAATAGCGCGTTTCATAGGATCAGTTTTGATTGAAATGAAGTTAACAAATTTTAAACCAAATCCTGCAAGTAAACAATGTTCAAACACCAGATTTATTGCTATTTCTTTTCACATCAAAAAACAGATACAGCATAAAAAAAGGAACACATAGTATAAAGTAAGAGATGTCCGCTCTGCTTTGTATCAAAGCTTCGTAGAATGTAGTATGGATAGCGGTATAAAAGAAATAGAATAAAATAGTTAAAAACAAGTTCACTCCTATATAAAAATAAACGTCTCTCTCCTCTTTGCAAAAGAAAGAAAATGCAATGCTTAAAAATACAAACAACAAAGTATACTTAAACGGCATTAAAAAAGAAGACTGTATGATAAAAGGATTCATGGACAAAAAGTCTTCTGTATGATTCCATACAAAAGGTAAGAAGGTACCAACAAATACAATACAAGATATTACTCCAAGTATAACGGTATGAAGTAAGTCTATTTTCTTAATCCGCAAAGCATACAGCACCATGATGAGGTATGAAATAACAAAAACATTTCGGGTAGAAAGCAATAATCCGATCGCAAGACCAAACAAAATATTCTGTTTAACAGATGGTTTATAGTATTTAAAAAAATAAAAAACAGAGAGTAATACCATTGCTCCATTAGCAAAAATATTGCTTCGCGAACAGATCTCCCAAAAGTAAAATAAAGAAGTAGCGATGAACAAAAACAAAACTAGTCCATGAGCAATCACTTGTCTATTGAAGTGACTAAGCCAAACAAACAAAGCGATACCCAGTAAAGAAAATAAGCCCAGCTCACCTATCAGATAAAACGGTAAGGAGACAATAAAGTAAAAAGGCATTGGACCGGGATAATTCCCATCAAATGATTTGGCATAGTATACGTACTGGTGATGAAAGTAATTTTCCCAAAACGATGAAATGACGCTCCACCGGTCTACTCGTAAGCTTTCTTTGGGTATGAAATACAATAAGACCAGGCAGCAAGCAACATATAAAATCAGCAGCAAGTTTAAAGAAACATGAATACGTGCAAAGAAATTACTGACTTCAGTTCTCTTGTACCATAGCAGAATATAAACGCAGGCAATGAAAAGAGAGAGGGGTAAATAAAAAGCAGAGACCCGGCTTAAATATTTGATGCTAAATAAAAAATTTATCCCGACAAAAATAGAGAGACTAAGATTTTCCTTATTAAATAATCTTCCTATAGACATCTTAGCGCAAAAATGTAATGTCGAAATCTATTACTTAAATTAAAGACCAGGTATAACTCATATGCCTGGTCTTTAATTATATTCTTATCTCATGGTATGAAACGTGCTCACCACATCGTCATCTTCTTCAAACTTACCGATGAGTTTTTCCAGTTCTTGCTCTTGTTCTTCGGTGAGTTGTTTGGTATCGACAGGAATACGCTCAAAGTCTGCACTGATCAATTCCCATTTCTTCTCTTCAATGAATTTCTGAATCCCTCCGAAAGCTTCGAACGGACCGTAGATGATGATCTCGTCTTCGTCCACTCCCATCTCGTCTGAACCGACATCGATCAGTTCCAGTTCCAACTCATCTGTATCTATATCGGCTTGCTTACGCACGCGGAAAATGCATTTGTGTTCAAATAAGAAAGCATTGGAACCGGTTGTACCCAAAGTACCACCAGAACGTGTAAAGTAAGAACGCACACTGGCTACGGTACGTGTTGGATTGTCCGTCACACACTCTATTACAAAAGCGATGCCGTAAGGTCCGTAACCTTCGTATACCATTTCCTTCAGATCGCCGTCGTCTTTCGATGACGCTTTCTTGATGGCACGGTCAACATTGTCTTTCGGCATGTTGGCCGCCTTGGAATTTTGGATGATGGCTCTCAAACGAGAGTTGTTGTCCGGATCAGGTCCGCCGGACTTCACAGCCATAGCGATCTGCTTACCGATCTTGGTAAACGTTTTAGCCATTTGGCCCCAACGTTTTAGTTTTCGTCCTTTTCTAAATTCAAACGCGCGTCCCATAATAATTAATTCGTGTGATCAAGGGCATGATCCCAATTGTAAGTATCTAATTCTTCTAAGGTAACCTTTAACAAATGGATGCTTTGCAAAATATCATCCTTATGGATAGTCTCAATCACCTGATGTATATGTCTGGTTGGAATAGACACGGCACCGGCAATAGAACCGTTCTTGCCAAATCGCTGCAACGGTGCGGTATCCGTACCACCTGCAGTCAACAGTTCCGGTTGCCATTTGATCTTATGCTTATCGGCTGTCTTCTTCATGTAATTGACCATACGGTAATCAGCAATAGTAGAAGAATCCAATATTTTAATCGCAGTACCTTTGCCTAGTTCCGTTACTTTTTCATAATCACGCGCACCGGGTACATCGTATGCAATGGTAGTATCCAAGGCGATAGCAAAGTCAGGATTGACGGTATGTGCAGCCACTTGTGCACCTCTCAGACCAACTTCTTCCTGTACAGTAAAGGTGGCATACAAATCGTAAGGAACATCTCCCAAACATTTCAACGTCTCTAATAAAACAAACACTGAAATACGATTGTCTAAGGATTTACCATTGACACAATCTCCCATCCACTCCAGCGTACGCTCACGTGTGATGGGTGTTCCAACGGTAACATACTTATCTACTTCTTCCTTAGGTAAACCAAGATCGATAAAGAAATCTTCCATCTTAGCAGGCTTATTCTTCTCATCCGGCGACATGACATGTACGGGTTTAGAACCCATAACACCCATCAAATCCTTTTTACCATGAACAATCACTCGTTGTGAAGTCAGGGTTTTAGGATCAAAACCACCCAATGCATTGAATCGAAGAAAGCCTTGTGAATCCACGTATGTCACGATGAATCCGATTTCGTCCATGTGAGCGGCAACCAATATTCTTTTGCTGGAATCTTTACCCTTTTTTAAAACGGTAAGGTTGCCAATGGCATCGATAGAATATGAAACTCCCAATGCCTTTAGTTCCTGTACCAGAAAATCCCTGATGGGTTTTTCATAGCCGGAGACACCAGGAGTTTCACTTATTTTTTTCAGCAACGAAAAATTAACTGCTGTGGGTATATTACTCATGTATGAAGGGGACTTATTCTACTACTCCCAATTTAAGGCTGTTCGCACGAATCGTGTTAGCCATCGGCATACCCGCTGTCGTTACATATACATCTCCTTTTTGAAGTTTACCTGCTTTTACCAATTGATTTTTCACTTCTTCAATCGTCTCATCTGTAGAAGTAAATTGATCAAAGTAAAATCCTTTTACACCCCATAATAGGTTCAACTGAGTGAGTTTCTGACGATCAGAAGTGACCAGGAACACATCCGCTTTAGGTCTGTGTGCAGCAATACGGAAAGCAGAATAACCTGTTTGACTTAAACCAATAATGGCTTTAGATTTTGTGCTATGAGCAAGGTCACAAGCGGTATGAATCACGTTATCTGTATAAGTTGATTCATCTTCAGAAGGCACTTTGTTGTAAATCTGATCGGCATCTTTTTCGATAGACATACAGATACGTGCCATGCTTTGTACCGTCAACACAGGATAATTACCTGAAGCTGTTTCAGCGCTCAACATTACCGCATCAGCACCATCAATGATGGCGTTAGCCACGTCATTAGCTTCCGCTCTTGTAGGACGAGGATTTGTAATCATACTTTCCATCATCTGTGTTGCTACAATCACCGGCTTGCAGGCAAGGTTTGATTTTCTAACGATCATTTTCTGGATCATCGGTACATCTTCCATTTGAAGTTCTACTCCAAGATCACCTCTAGCTACCATCAAACCATCGGACTCAGCAATAATAGCATCGATATCAGCCACCGCTTCCGGTTTTTCGATCTTAGCGATCACCCCTATTTCTTTGCCAGACTTAGCAATGATGGCTTTGATATCCACCATGTCTGACGCTCTGCGTACGAAAGATAAAGCGATCCAATCCACTCCCATTTCTATACCGAAAGCCAAATCTTCTTTGTCTTTTTCTGTCAACGAAGGTTCAGATACATCTGTGTTAGGAAGGTTAATACCTTTGCGTGATTTTAGCATACCACCATAAATCACCATGGCTTCTACTTCTTTACCTGTTGATTGCAATACACGCAATTCCAAGTTACCGTCATCAATAAGAATAGTATCGCCTGGTTTCACATCAGACGTAAGCGCCTGATAAGACGTACTGATTTTGTTTTTATTACCGATCATCTTTTCACTGGTGATGATGATTTTTTCACCGGCGATAATTTCTACGCCGTTATTTTCAATTTCGTTTGTTCTGATTTTAGGTCCTTGTAAATCCTGAAGGATACTGATGTTTGTACCGTGTTCAGCATTCAGTTCACGTATGTATTGTACGACCTGGCGGTGTCCCTCGTGGGTACCGTGTGAAAAATTCAATCTGAAGACATTCGCTCCGGCCAACACTAATTCCCATAGTTTCTCTTTGTTATTACATGCGGGCCCAACTGTTGCAACAATTTTAGTTTTCTTATTTACCATGTTATTCAAAAATTAAATTCTCTTTTGATTGTAAGCTATTGATATCTATTTGTTGTATTAATTGTACAATGGGAACAGCAGACACTTTTTGCGTCCACTCTTTTAACTCATATAACTCTGCCGGGTCCTTTACCATCAGCAAATAATCGTACTGTTGCAGTTCTGGCAACAGGAACGGTTTGGCAAAGTTAGCATATTCACTGCATTTGTTCCTAATAAGGTGGATAGAAGAATGAGTGGTTTTGAAACTGTAGTTCGATACAGACAATGATTTACCTTTTAAAAAATCGATGGATATGTCTTCATCTTTCTGTAAGTCAATGCATAGTACTTTATTGAACCACCAGGCAAGCTTATATTCCTTGGCGGAAGAAATAATGGCGAACAGGTCGAAATCGAAATCTAACTCTATGATAAACCCCTCATTTTTCATGTTAAAGCCCCTTTAGAGAGTCTAAATATAAAATTAAATCACTCTAAATTAAAAGAATGTGCATAACTGTTAAAAGATATAATCGATTTTCATTGACATAAAGGCCTTAAATAATTTTCTTTGCAATCGGTTATACTAAAACATTTAGAACAATGTCTGAAATTTCACAAAAAGTAAAGAGTATCATCGTCGACAAATTGGGCGTTGAAGAATCAGAAGTAACTCCTGAGGCAAGTTTCACAAACGACCTGGGCGCTGACTCTCTTGACACAGTTGAATTGATTATGGAATTCGAAAAAGAATTTAACATTTCTATTCCTGATGAACAAGCTGAAAACATCACTACAGTAGGTCAAGCAATCGCTTACCTGGAACAACACGTTAAATAAATCCAGTTTTAGAGGATACTCTCCCTTTTATGTCTTTAAAAAGAGTTGTGGTTACGGGGCTGGGAGCACTTACGCCTATTGGCAATACTGTCGAGCAGTATTGGACATCGTTAGAAAATGGAGTAAGTGGTGCAGCCCCGATTACAAAATTCGATCCCGCTAAATTCAAAACTAAGTTTGCTTGTGAGCTGAAAGGTTTCAATGTGGAAGACTTTATTGATCGTAAAGAAGCCCGCAAGATGGATCCTTTTACTCAATATGCCGTGGTATGCGCTGAACAAGCGGTAAACGACGCCGGTATATCCAAGGACAACGTAGATGTGGACAGGGTCGGCGTAATCTGGGGAGCCGGAATTGGTGGTTTAAAGACATTTCACGATGAATTGATGGGATTTGCAGCTGGAGATGGTACTCCACGTTTCAATCCTTTCTTTATTCCTAAAATGATCATAGACATTAGCGCAGGCTATATATCTATGCGTCATGGGTTCAGAGGACCTAATTTTTCAACTGTTTCAGCATGTGCTTCTTCTTCGAATGCCATTGTTGATTCCTTTAACTACATTAGACTCGGTATTGCAGACATCATCGTAACAGGTGGTTCTGAAGCGGCTATCGTAGAATCCGGTATGGGGGGTTTCAATGCCTTGAAAGCTTTATCAGAAAGAAATGATTCTCCTGAAACAGCTTCCAGACCTTTTGACAAAGACAGAGATGGATTCGTCATGGGTGAAGGTGCAGGATCTCTTGTATTAGAAGAATACGAACACGCTAAAGCGCGTGGTGCTAAAATCTACGCTGAAGTCATTGGTGGCGGCCTTTCTGCGGATGCTTATCACTTGACTGCCCCTCATCCGGAAGGATTGGGAGCAAAAAATGTGATGCTAAATGCTTTAAGAGACGCGAAGATCAAGCCGGAAGATGTTGATTACATCAACGTACACGGTACATCTACACCTTTGGGCGACATCGGAGAGATTAAAGCCATACAGCATGTCTTCGGAGATCATGCGTACAAACTGAATATCAGTTCTACGAAATCGATGACCGGTCACCTTTTGGGTGCTGCAGGTGCCATTGAAGCCATTGCCTCTATTATGGCTTTGCAAAAAGGCATCATCCCTCCTACTATCAACCACTTTACAGACGATGAGTCTTTTGACCCTCGCTTGAACCTGACTTTTAATAAAGCTCAGAAAAGAGACGTAAAGATTGCAGTAAGCAATACATTCGGTTTTGGAGGTCATAACTGTTCTGTCATCTTACGAAAAGTAGATTAACCATTGAGTATTTTAAGGCAAATCATCGGATTCTCGCGATTGTATCTTTCTCCCGCGAAGAAACGAAGTTTGCGTAGAAGTATTCACAACCTCACAGGTGTTATTCCTTATAACCTTGCGCCTTACCGCATGGCTCTTATACACTCGTCTGCAGCAGTTACCAATGTTGCCGGTGAAAAAGACACCTATGAAAGATTGGAGTTTTTAGGCGATGCCATATTGGGTTCCATTACTGCCAATTTCCTTTTCAAAAAATACCCTTTCAAAGACGAAGGATTCTTAACAGAAATCAGATCCCGTATTGTCAACCGCGAATCATTGAATCAAATCGGTCGTAAGATCGGACTGGATCAATTGATCAGTTTCAATGGTAAGTCGACTTCCTTCTCGCACAAATCAATTTATGGAGATGCCCTGGAAGCCATGGTAGGCGCTGTATACCTGGATAAGGGATACGAGGAATGTCAACATTTTGTCCTGAAGAGAATTCTGTATCCTCATTTTAACTTAGAGGAACTGATTCAAAACACCCGCAACTTTAAAAGTTTATTGTTGGAATGGTGCCAAAAATATAACCGGAAACTGGTCTTCAATATCGCGAGTGAAAGTGGTGATAAGTTTCACAAAGAATTCACGGCTGAAGTATTGATCAATGACGAAGTGGTCGGTACCGGTAAAGGATTCAGCAAGAAAAAAGCGGAGCAGGCAGCGGCTGAAAACGCATGTACTGCTCTAAAAATCGTAAGCAACTAAATGTTTATCTGATCTCAGATTTCAGATCTCTGCTTACTGAATAATCTGCTCCCACGACGTCAACTTCACTTTCGCTTTCCGTTTCAATTCTTTTGTTTCCTGTACTTTTTTCCTGAAAGCCCAAACCGTCGCAGTCCTTATATCCACAAGGTTTGCCAGCTCT
>JAQBNS010000099.1 GCA_028288405.1 Chitinophagaceae bacterium | reverse complement strand
CAAAGTGTCTAAGACCTTGTAGTCCAATCGTAGCTCCTCTTTTTTTCTTAGAAACAGTATTTAAAAATCATCTCTACTGTAAAAAATTCGGTACAATCTAGCTCCTCTCAGAGACCGTCATGAATTATCTTTCATACTATTATACTTCAAATGGTGTGAATGGTGTGAACTTAGATTACCTTGTCCAACCTATCGTCATTCTTCGCCACCCAATTTTGTTAGATGTCTTTCTAAAAGGCAATCCACTTCTTCTGATATTCTTTGATTGAATCCCTGTAGACTTTACAGGGTATGTTGTCCGCATTGTCTTTTAACACTTGATAAATCAACCCTTGCGGGTTGAATAAACTATGGAAAGAATAAATCAAGAAAGAAGAGAACATGCCGCTGAATTACTAATTGCCAATAAAGAACTTGCCTTCCAAAATGAAGAAAAAGAAAAAAGGGCTGCGGAACTGATTGTCGCTAATGCAGAACTTCTTTTTCAAAACGAAGAGAAGGAACACCGTGCTGCAGAACTGGTTATTGCCAATAAAGAACTGGCTTTCCAAAATGAAGAAAAGGAAAAAAGAGCTGCAGAGCTGATTGTCGCCAACGCAGAACTTCTTTTTCAAAACGAAGAAAAAGAAAAAAGAGCAATAGAACTGGGCATTGCCAATAAAGAGCTAGAGCAATTGACTTACATCGCTTCACATGATCTCCAGGAACCACTCCGCACGATTTCAAATTATATGCAGGTATTTGAAGAAGACTATCTGGAGCAATTAGATGACAATGCCGGTAAATACGTCCGTGCGGTTAAAGCCGCTGCAAAAAGAATGAGGATACTCGTTCAGGCGCTTTTGGATTTTTCGCGTTTGGGAAGTGACAAAACATTATCGTTTATTGATTGCAATAAATTAATTGCTGATGTGATAGAAGACCTGAATACAGTAATTAAAAAATCAGATGCAACGATCGAAGTATCCGAAATGCCGAAGTTAAACATATATGAAGTGCAAATTGGTCAGCTGTTTCAAAACCTTATTACCAACGCCATCAAATTTCAAAAAAAAGATACCAAGCCTCTGATTCATATTTATTCTAAATGGGTAAATGATGTGTGGCAATTTTCTGTAAGCGACAATGGTATCGGCATTGCACCGGCCTATTTCCAAAGGATATTTGATATTTTTCAACGCCTGCACTCCGTGGAAGAATACCAGGGATATGGCATCGGACTTGCTAATTGCAAAAAAATTATAGATCTCCATCAAGGAAAAATATGGATCGAATCGACTTTAGAAAATGGAACGACTGTTAACTTTACTATCCCTTACTTATCGCTATGAACCAAAAACCCAAATGCATCATGTTGATTGATGACAACGCCGATGACAATTTTTATCACGAGAGAGTAATCAGAAAAAGTCATACCACTGATAATGTTATAGTAAAGCATACAGCAATGGATGCACTCGAATACTTAAAGTCAGAAAAGACCGATAGCATTCACCCTGATCTCATTTTTCTGGACATTAACATGCCTGGAATGAACGGATGGGAATTTTTAGAGGAGTACAATAAGCTGGAGAAACGATTTCAAAGTCGCGCAATTGTGGTCATGCTGACAACTTCAGACAATCCTGATGATAAAAAGAAAGCGAAGAGCTCAGAAGTAGCTTCCGAATTTAGAACAAAACCATTAACGCCCGATATGCTACAAGAGATTGTCAACAAATATTTTAACAGCAGTGTTTCTTCCGATCCAACGGAAGAAAAATAAAAAGAGTACCGATCACTTCTTTTTTTTCGTCTGCTGCGCCTTATTCAAATCCTGCACAGCTCCTTGCGAATCTCCCATCTTTTCCTTAGCCACTGCTCTATAAGTATAAGCAATGGACAAACCCGGATCTAATTCAATGGCTGATGTATAGTCTTGCGAAGCACCGTAATAATCCTGCAATTGTTTTTTTATCAAGCCTCTGGTAATGAAAAAATCAGGGACATTAGGATTCAATGAAATAGATTTGGTAGCATCGGCAAGTCCTCCATTGAGATCTTTCAGTTTGTCCTTGGTCTTTGCTAAACCCCAGTAGGCATACACATAATTCGGATCGACCTCTAATGTTTTATTGTAATCTTTCAATGCCTGTGTATACTCCTTCAGCATAAACTCTGACTCCCCCCGGTCATAATAGAAGCTTGGTATATTGGGACTGATTTCTATGGCTTTATCGTAATCCTTTTTTGCGCCGTTGTAGTTACCTTGTATATACTTGACCTCTCCTCTATAATCGTAGTACTTCGCCACGTTTCCATTAATCAAAATTGCTTTATCATAATCCTTTTCGGCAGCACTGTAATCATTCGTACGCTGTTCAACATAGCCCCGGCTAAAATAAATATCCGCATCATTAGGCTGCAGCTTAATGGCTTTGTTGTAATCACGGAGGGCCGCATAATAATCATTGAGGTGTTGGTAGGTCAATGCACGACTCACATAAGCAGCTACATACTTAGGATCTATTTCAATGGCTTTACTGAAATCATCTGCGGCACCATTAAAATTTTTAATTTTCATTTTGATGGTACCACTGGAAAAAAAAGCTCCTGCTGACTGACCATTCACCGTATAAAAGGGTAAAGTCAGCACTATAGCTAAAAGATATAAACCGCGAATCATGTATTTCTATTTATAAGACGACAAATAAGATATGTCGTTCCCCCAACCTAATACTGTTAATATCAAAAAAAATATGAAAAAAACCTACCAATTCAGAAATTAGAAATCTGTTCGTCACAAAACAGTGTAAGTTGAAAAGTAAGTGTGGATAACTCCAAACCCAAACGAACTTACACTGTTTGTTTAATGAATTTATTTTCCGGATTTTTCTAAAACGGGTCTTGGATCAAAAAGCACTTTTAATGATTTGATCTTATTGTTTTCCAGGTGATACAAGCCACATGTCAATATTTTCTGGCCACCCATGTCAATTTCATACCAAAGGCATACCTCATGCTCATTGGCAAAAACTTTTTGTATGTCATAGGTAAATTGCATTTTCTGCATGTCCTGGAAATAAGCATCTGCTCCTTGCCTGGAACCAAGTACACCAATAAAAGACAAATCTTTACTTACCAATCTTTTAGCCGTTTCATAATCCTTCACATTTAAGGCTTCAATAAAAGAAAGCACCGTTTCTTTTTCAGCGCTTATGGCTTCCGTAATCGTATTATTATGCTCCATATAAACTATTACATTTTAGTCAATAGTATGATTCTATAATCTTAAAATAAAATTCTTTCTACAAGAGCAATGATCAATGAATAGTATTTTCTATGCTTTCTCCTCTGCATCTTCTCCATGCTTCACAATGCTTCCCTTTTGAAAAAGAATGCCTTGCAGAATTTCTCTCCAGATTGGTTTCTTGCGAAGCAAAAACTCCAGGTCCATACCAAAATGTTTGAACTCTTCCTTTTGAGCATTTTGCATGATGGCCTTAGCTTCTTTGTCTTTTTCTACAGAAATACGCTGCTCATACCAATTGATGGCTTCCGCTTCCTCTGTGAGCGACACAATCATGCGTGCAAATGTTCTTGTCTCATCCGACAATTCTTCAGGAGGCTCGTGATACTGTTCAAATCCCATAATTATTTTTTATAAGTAAAAAAACAAACAATAAAAAGGACCTCACTAAGAGGCCCCTTTTCTAAGAGAATCTTTAATTCCTTGTTCACAACCCTGGGCTATAACCAAGTTCAATGGGTATTATCATAACTGGTGATTCGTACTCCTTAAAGATTCTAGTTGTACTATAGAAAATCCCATGCCAATGCCCTGGCTAGTGTTAAATCGCATTTTAAAACTATTGGCTGGTATAAAATTCCCCGTACGATAGAATTTAGTGCGCACCTTTACTGATAAAAAAAACCTCTTGCATAGTCTCATTTCCTGAAGCTTTGCAAGAGGTTGATCAATACATAGGTTTATCTAATTGATAATTTTTCGGATGGCATTATTGCCATTGTCTATCACATATAGATTATGAGATTCACCCATAATCGTGATACTCATTGGCATATTAAAGGAAGCGGAGGTACCTATACCATTGGTAAAACCCGAAGTGCCTGATCCTACAAGAGTCGTAACAACCCCGGCAGGTGTAATCTTACGAATTTTATTATTGCCCTTATCAGCCACATATAAATTACCCGAAGCATCTACTGCAAGACCAGAAGGATTTGCAAAACTGGCGGAAGTTCCGGTTGCATCCAGAAAGCCCGCTGTACCAGAACCGGCAATAGTGGTTACTTCTTTAGACGGAGTGATTTTGCGAATGGCTGAATTATTATAATCCGCCACATATACATTGCCTGATGCATCTACAGTAAGTCCGATTGGATAATTAAATCTGGCACTGGAACCGTTACCGTCTTGAGAGCCAATGGAACTATTACCAGCTAGTGTATCTGCTACTCCTGCCGGTGTAATTTTAACAATCACATTTCCGTCCGAGTCTGCCGCATATAAATTACCTGATGCATCTGTAGCCAGCCCTGTCGCATGGGTATTTTGAATGAATGTACTCACCAAACCGGCTGATGTTATTTTACGAATGAGGTTGTTGCCATAATCCGATACATATATATTTCCGGATCCGTCTATCGCTATACCAAAAGGCCCATTAAACGATGCAGCCTTTCCTACACCATTGACAGAACCAGAAACGGTTGTACCGGCAAAAGTAGTGACTAAACCGCCGGGTGTTATTTTACGAATTCTGTTATTTCCAAAATCCGCTACGTACAAATTTCCTGAAGCATCAGAAACAATTCCCAGGGGATTACTAAACATGGCAGCTGAACCCGTACCGTTAGCAAAATCAGCGGCACCTGAACCGGCCAAAGTTGTTACAGTAAAGGGAATGGAAGGATCTGGGTCTATAGAAGATTTTTCACACGAACTTATACCAATTGTTAAAAGCAATAATGAAATCAAAAGACTCGAATTTTTCATAGAAGACTCAAAAGTATAACCATTCATTTTTTCACTAAGTTACATCTTGTATTCAATTCCCCAAATACCTGATCAATCAATAAAAGAACTCTCTATTCAATAATTAGCTACACTGAGAACGAACCGAAAGGCGTACAAGCGGATTAATCATTGCTTTTACTTATCTTGGTTTTCTTATTCACTGCTCATGAAAACCATCTCTTTTCTACTTGTCTTTTTTGCAATTACTCAAACCTTTGCTCAAAAAAAAGGATTGGAAACAGTGATTCAAAAAGGCCATAATGCTTCTGTGAAAGCTGTAACTACTAGTCCTGACGGGCAATACATTGCCACAGGAAGCCGGGATAAATCGGCAAAACTATGGAATGCAGCAACCGGTCTCGAACTCCGTTCATTCATTGGCCACACCCATACGATCAACAGTGTACAGTTTAGTCCCGACTTTAAATACCTTGCTACCAGCAGTGCAGATAATACAGCCAAACTTTGGGATGTATTGACGGGCAAAGAATTATTCAGCACTCCGGTAGAAAACAAATACATGACGGATGTCGCTTTCAGTCCTGACAGCAAATTATTCGCAAGTGCCGGTTATCATGACAAAGCCAAGATCTGGGACATTAAATCGTTGCAACTGGTGAAAGAAATTGAAACCAATGCCGACCAAGGTTCCGGCTACGGCGTAAATCTTTCCTTTAGTCCGAATGGGAAATGGCTTGCCATCGGTGAGGATAATAAAACAGTTAGAGTATTTGAAACAACAGCCTGGCAACTCGTTTACACCTTCGCTCCCACTGAAGGCTGGTGCGGAGGATGTGGTACGCTGGTCAACTTCAGTCACGATAGCAAATACCTCATCAAGCTATCGCACAACAGCAGTGTAGAAAAATACGACATGAGTACAGGTAAACTGCTTCAAAGCTACGGTGCTTCTTACGACGACATTACAGGCGTTGCTTTTGATTCCAGTGATGCAGTGATCCTCGGCGGCTCTTCTAAATACGTCATGCTTTGGAATAGCACTACCGGTGTATTACTCGATAGCCTGGTGTTCGATAAAGAACAGGAAGAACTGACAGAAGTTGTTTTTGGAACCAATGCTAACGAATTGTATGTATCCAAAAGCAGCAACACGGCTATCCGGTTTTCTGTTCCTAAAAAAGAAGTGATTCGTACGTATACCGGTATTTTAAATGATACGGATAAAGGTGGCGTCAACTACGATCCTGATAACTATTGGGATTCCTATATTGCCAAATACATCCGCTTAAAAAATAAAGTGCTGATCAGTCCTGATGGAAAATCATTGTTAAAAGGCAAACTCGGCACCAAAGCAAAACGCTGGGATATCGCTACCGGACAAACAATCATCGAATACAACGGCCACGAAAAGGCCGTTATCTCTTTTACCTACAGCGACGATGGCAAAAACCTGATCACTGGCGACGGTGCCGGTAAAATGATTTACTGGGATGCAGTCACCGGTAAAATGATCCGTAAATTTGACGCACACCGTGAACCCTTGTTTGAAGTAAAGATCAGCCCGTCCGGCACAGAAGTAGCCACAGCCAGTTGGGATGCCTCACTCACGATCTGGGACATTGCCAGTGGTAAACAATTATCAGAACTGGATATGAAAGGCAATTCTGCCTTTGCCTTGTCCTATACGCCAGACGGCTTATACCTGGTGACGGGTCGCTTTGATAAAACATTAGAATTGTGGGAACCGGATAGTAAAACCGTTGTCCGTTCCTTCATCGGCCACAGCGATGTCGTGTCTACCATTGTGTTTGGCAATGATCCGAAACAAATGCTAACGTCTTCCTGGGACGGCACAGCACGCATATGGGACATTACGACAGGCATGATGGTGAAAAAATTCAAGGGACATACAGGAGCATTACACACGGCCATTTATAGTCTGGATAATAAATCCATCTTAACAGCCGGCGACGACAGAACCATACGCGTATGGGATATTGCATCCGGAAAAGTCCTGAAGTCATTGGAAGGTCATCAGGCAGAAGTCACCTCTTTGAATCTTTCCAAAGATGGAAAAACGCTGATCTCCGCAAGTCTGGATGGCGTGGTGAAAATATGGAACCTGGAAAAAGGTCAGGAATTCTACGAACACATTCTCGTGGGCAATAACGACTGGATGGCGAAAACGAAAGAAGGTTACTTCAATGCCACAGACGGTGCACGCAGTGCGATTCACTTTGTAAAAGGGATGAACAGTTACAGTGCCGATCAGTTCTTTGAAGAATTTTACAGACCGGATTTGTTACCTAGTTTATATAAAAACAGAGGTGAAACAGGCTCTTTACCCAACATCGACAGCAAGCTTACCAGCTCGCCTCCTCCAACCATTAAGATCTCCAGCATAGCCACAGAAAACAAAAATGAAATCGAGTTGTATGTGAAGATCATAGACAACGGTGGTGGTGTAGGTGAACTCAGAATCAGTCAAAACGGGAAACAAATTTCATTGAATGAAAAAGAATTAACTTTCCCGGCTCAACAAGGAACATCAACGGTATACAAACAACGTGTGACGCTAATCGGCGGACACAATGTGTTTTCTGCCACAGGAATAAGCAAAGGCCGCATGGAGTCAGCTCCTGCAGAAGTAAAAGTCATCTCAACAAACTCTGAAAAAAATTCCACCTGTTATATTTTATCCATTGGTATTGATGAATATAAAAACAATAAACTTACCCTCAACTATGCCAGAGAAGACGCGGAATCATTTAGCAAAGCAGTGGAAGAGCACAGTGGAAAGCTGTTTAGCAAAGTAGAAGTACATTCTCTTTACGACAAAGAAGCCAGCAAACAAAATATACTGCAGCAACTGGATGAGTTGATTGCCAAAGTTCAGGTACACGATGTATTTATCTTTTATTATGCCGGACACGGAAGCATGGTAGATAACCGATTCTTTTTTATTCCTTCAGAATGCACCCGACTTTACGACATCAGCAACCTGAGCAATGAAGCACTGGAAGCAACAACGGTGCAACAAAAAATGAAACACATCAAAGCCCTGAAACAAATTGTTATTATGGATGCTTGTCAGTCGGGAGGATCGGTAGAACTACTGGCAATGCGCGGAGCAGGAGAAGAAAAAGCCATCGCACAACTTTCCAGAAGTGCCGGTATCCATGTGCTCGCTTCAGCAGGAGGAGAACAAAATGCAAAAGAATTAGCATCCCTCGGCCATGGATTATTTACCTACGTGCTCATCAATGCACTCAACGGCAAAGCAGATGGATCACCTAAAGATGGAAAGGTGACCGTTTATGAATTAAAATCCTACCTGGACGACCAGGTACCCGAACTCAATCAGCAAAACAACGGTAAACCACAATATCCATATACCTTTTCGAGGGGACATGATTTCCCGATTGTAATGGAATAAAATTGAAAATTAAATGGGTGTAAAAATCAGCCAATCATTTCTAGCAGCTCTTCTGTTATTCAGTTCTTTGTTTGTGCAAGCACAAACCATAAGTCATTACAAAGCTTCATTCGGTAGTTATCAAAAGGATGATCAAACCTTTATTGTACTAAGAACATTTGAAAAGAATAACATCCCCTACTGCCTTGCCGTTAATCCTAAAAACCTCTCTACTCAACTCGTTCGGTCTGTTGGACTAATAGTAGTGCCAAACAGTTTGCAAGAATTGCGGCAACAGTTTTCTGAGACAGCATACATCAGAGCGATAGTGGATGCTGAAACCAATTCAAAGAATTTGCAAGATGCAGGAATCACACATAGTATTCCCAAAGAAAGAGGAACTAACCTGACCATTGATCTTTGCCCTTCTCACAAAAGCTTAGACCGTATTGTATTTTTAGATTTAATCAATGAATTCAAGAAAGTAGAAATGCCTATACCGATGGCCGTATCTCTTAGTGGCCGGTGGATGGAGAAGCATACTGACGATCTGAATTGGTTAAAAGCATTAGTAAGTAAAGGAGATCTAACCATTGATTGGATCAATCATACCTACAGCCATCCAACCAACAAATCCCTTCCCTTAGATCAAAACTTTCTACTGGAGCATGGGGTAAACATACCGAATGAAATACTCAAGAATGAAATAGAAATGATTATTCACGGCATTACCCCCTCCGTGTTTTTCCGCTTTCCAGGACTAGTATCTGATCAATCTATTTTTTTACAGGTAACGACTTTTGGTATCATTCCCGTCGGTAGCGATGCCTGGCTGGCAAAAGGTGAGAACCCTGTAGATGGAAGTTTTATTTTAATTCATGGCAATGGAAATGAACCGCTTGGTGTTTCACGTTTTATTCAACTCCTGAAATCAGAAAACACGAATATAAAAAGTAAACAATGGAAGCTCTATGATCTACGTGGTAGCCTCATCCCATAAGCTTCCCTATAAAAAGAAAGGCCCTTAAAATTTTAAGAGCCTTTCTTTTTACTAAGGTCTAACGACTAGTTTAATTCTGCGCCATCCATTTTTTCATCTATATCTTTTCGCTCTTGTTTTTCAACCTTTATTTCGTCTTTTAATAATCTCTCATGATCTGCTTTCAATTTAGCCAGATCTTCTTTGGTTTTAGCCAGGTCTTCTTTGATCAATTTCAAATCCGCTTTTACATCTGCATCAGAGCAAGCAGTGAAGCTCAATAGAAATAATCCTAACAAGGCGATAGCAATATTCTTTTTCATAAAATAATAGAGTTAAAGTGAACAAGTTGGTTAATGTTATGCTTAAGATAGAAAAAAAAAGTTAACACACTCTTCTATACAAGAAATAACTATTACATACTTTTAAAACTCGTTACAAAACGAATCAAGTCTGAAAAGTTTCTGAATACAGATTTTCAGATACTAAATATGCTCGATTTAAAATGAGCTACTAAAAGGAATACATACATTAATCTAAAAGTATAAAACAGACATTAAGTGCTAAAAAACATCAAAAAGAGCTTTTTTGATTTTAATAATATTCATCTCACACATCTTTAAAGGATTATTATACGTATCTTTATTTGCTTTTTTGACATAAAAAGACTTCATGAATCAACATTTTCCCAAGAAGATTTTAATCTTTTCCGCTTTTTTCATTCTGCTCATTACGCTATTCCAACTCTTCTACAATGAGAAAGATGTACTCCTGTTTTCAGAAAATTCTTTCGAGAGAGAAATGGAAGAAGAGGAAGAAGGAGGAATACCTTTGGAGGATCGCATCGATTTAGCCATGCGACAGGAATTTGAAATGACCAAAGATCCTGCTACAGGAACAGTACCCAGAGAACGTTTATTGATTGCAAGAGATACGCTGGTAGAGCGCCAAAAGCGCAACAGCAGTCAACTGCGCACGAGTGCTTCTATTGCTGCCATCAACTGGACTGAGAGGGGACCTAATAATTCAGGAGGTAGAACAAGGGCCATCTGGGTGGACAAGAATGACGCCACCGGAAAAACAGTATGGACTGGTAGTGTAGGTGGAGGTTTATGGAAAACGACAGACATCACGGTTGCTTCTCCTGTCTGGACTCCAGTCAATGATTTTTTTGCAAACCTTGCTATAACTGGGATTACACAAAATCCATTGAATACACAGGAAATGTATTTTAGTACAGGAGAAGCTTATTTCAATGCCGATTACGTCAGAGGACTCGGAGTATTCAAATCAACAGACGGAGGAGTTACGTGGAATCAATTAGCTGCTACGGCAACTCCGGGAGGAAATTTTGCTTATATCTATCGTATAAAAGTTAGCGCCAGTGGAGTCTTATATGTCGCTACTTATTTTAATGGGCTTTACCGTTCTACTAATGGAGGAACTACTTTCACCAAAGTTTTAGGGACTGGCTTAGGTATTACGGGCGCTGCATCAAACAGGTGTTTTGATATTGAATTCGCGGCCAATGGTGATATCTATGCTTCATTGAATGGTTCCATTCATAAATCCGCAGATGGCGGTGTAACCTTTGGAGCCGCTATGACACTTCCAATGGCAGCCAGCCGCATAGAACTGGCTACCGCACCAAATGATGCAAATTATGTTTATGCACTCACTCAAAGTACTGCAACCGGACAAACCAGTAATGTAGGGTCTATCATACGCACAACCGATGCCGGCGCAAACTGGACAAGCTTAAGTCTCCCTGCTGACGCAGACCCTGGCGTAGGAACAGCAGATTTCAGCAGAGGACAAGCCTGGTACGATTTAGCATTGGCGATTGATCCTAATGACAAAAATATAGTATATACCGGAGCGATTGATCTCTTTAAATCTACCAATGGTGGCACTTCCTGGACTCAGATTTCACATTGGTACGGAGGTTTCGGTTACCAAAATGTACATGCCGATAATCACCTCATTTATTTTCAACCAGGCAGTTCTACTATTATTTATTTTGGAAACGATGGCGGTATATATCGCTCTGCCAACGGCACAGCAGCTACTCCTACCATAAGTTATAGAGGAGCCGGTTACAGAACTATTCAGTTTTATGGTTGCGCCATGCATCCAACGTCAGGGTCTAATTTTTTCCTTGCGGGTGCACAGGATAACGGTTCACATAAATTCAGTATTGCCGGTCTCGGTCCCACTACTTCTGCATCAGGTGGAGACGGAGCCTTTTGTAATATTGACCAGAATCAACCGGCTTACATGTGGACTCAATATGTGTATAATTCCTATTATCGATCAACAAATGGTGGAGCTACTTTTTCTCATGTTACTTTTCCAAATAATTATGATCAAAAAGGGAATAGTCAATTTATAAATCCTAGTGATTATGATAATACGTCCAACCATCTTTATGCAGCAGATGCGAAAGGCCGATACTTCTATTGGGCAGATCCACAAACAGGCAATACTATTGATACAATAGTTATTGCGGCATTTGGCGCGGCTAATAAGGTGTCTGCCGTTACATGTTCTGATGCGATCACAGATCTTGTTTACTTTGGATTGGACAATGGCGATGTCTTTAAAGTCAGTAATGCGAATACAGCTGCGCCTATAGCAACAAATTTATCTACTGGTCTACCAGGCGGCTATGTATCCTGTGTAACGCTCGAACGAGGAAATGAAAATCACATGCTGGTTACTTATTCTAACTATGGCGTCAACAGTGTTTGGGAAAGTACCAACGGCGGTACGAGCTGGACTTCGGTAGAAGGTAATCTTCCGGATATGCCAGTGCGTTGGGCCATGTTTAATCCAAACGATGGTACACAAGCGTTGATCGCAACAGAACTTGGAGTATGGTCTACAGACCTACTCAATGGTGCATCTACCAATTGGGGTCCTTCTAATTCGGGTCTCGCCAATGTGCGTACAGATATGTTACAGTACAGAACGTCCGACAATCTTATCATTGCCTCTACGCATGGAAGAGGGTTATTCTCTACAACCATATCAAGTCCTACCCCGCTTACCTGGTTAAGTTTTGAAGCAAAAAAATCAGGGGCGCATGCTTTACTGCATTGGGCAACTACAGGAGAGACAAACAATGCAGGCTTTGAAATAGAACGATCAGAAGATGGAACTAATTTTAATAAGTTGGGTTATATTCTTCCTCAAGGCGCTTCCATTCCTGTAAACCAATATGCCTATACAGACTATGACTGTAAATTAGGAAAACAATATTATTATAGAGTCAAACAAATAGACAAAGATGGACATTTCGATTATTCCAATATTGTACGCGTTGTAATGGACGATCAAGTGGCTTTTGATTTTGACCAGTTATACCCTAACCCTTTCTCCAATCAATTGACTTTATCTTTTACGACCGATGACAATGCACCAATACAAATACAACTGCGTAATATAGAAAGTGAAATTGTTTATGAAACGACCATTAAAAATGGTTCGGAGAAATTAACGATCAATTTTAATAACCATCCTTTACCCGCAGGCACCTATTTCATCACGGCTAATAAGCAGGGTGAGGTCGTTTCAAGGAAAGTGATGAAAAGCCAATAAAAATCAATCCTATTATTTCTTTTTTAACCCTAAAAGTATATCTTTGATCTATACTTTAGGGGTGTCCGCCATAGGTGGACTGAGAAATACCCTTCGAACCTGATGCAGTTCATACTGCCGTAGGGAAAAGTGGAACGGCCTTCCGTCGTTTATCCTTCTCTCCTGTCGTGTCTCTCACGCATCTTGTTCACTCCTGAAGTCTTACCATTCTATTCACATGAACTGCATTAGCGGCTATGACTGTATTTGTTAACGATCAGGCTCAGGACTTGAAAACACAATTCACCCTTATTGCCTTGTTGTCTCAATTGTCTTTGGACGAACAGAAAGGCATTGCTGTTGCGGTCAACAACAGTGTCGTTCCAAAGAAAAACTGGAACTCTCATCTCTTAAGCGAACAAGACAAAGTCACCATCATCAGGGCCAGCCAGGGTGGTTGATTCCCCTATTCTATTTCAAAGCATTCCATTTAATCATTCATCTCATGAGACAAGAAAAAACACCTACACAAGGCTCGATCACACGCGAACCGCTTCCTGCTTCTACAAAAGTATATGTGCCGGGCAAACTGCACAACATCAAAGTTGCCATGCGAGAAATTGCATTGAACGATACGGTGAATAAATTTGGTAAAGTAGAGAAAATAGAAAAAAACGCATCGGTAACGGTATACGATACCAGCGGTCCTTTTACTGATCCGAATAAAGAGATTGATTTAACCAAAGGTATAGAGCGCATTCGCCAGGAATGGATCCTGCAACGCGGTGACGTGGAAGAGTTGAACGATGTTTCTTCTGCTTATGGAAAACAAAGATTGGAAGACACATCGTTAAATGAATTGCGTTTCGAACATCTGAAAAAACCATTGCGCGCGAAAGCAGGTGCAAACGTAAGTCAAATGCACTACGCCAAGAAAGGCATCATCACGCCGGAGATGGAATACATCGCCATCCGTGAAAACCAACGCATAGACGAAATGAACACAGTCGGTCATCAACATGCCGGCGAAAGTTTTGGAGCACGCACGCCAATCAAATGGATCACACCGGAGTTCGTGCGCGATGAAATCGCTGCGGGCCGTGCCATCATTCCTAACAACATCAACCACCCGGAAAGTGAACCGATGATCATCGGTCGTAACTTCCTTGTGAAGATCAACGCCAACATCGGTAACTCTGCCGTGACTTCCTCCATCGAAGAAGAAGTAGAGAAAGCCGTATGGGCATGCCGTTGGGGAGCTGATACCATCATGGATTTGTCGACAGGTAAAAACATTCACGAAACCAGAGAATGGATCATTCGTAATTCTCCGGTGCCGATCGGTACTGTGCCCATCTACCAGGCATTAGAAAAAGTAAACGGTAAAGCGGAAAACCTGACCTGGGAAATTTTCCGTGATACCTTGATTGAACAAGCGGAACAAGGTGTCGACTACTTTACCATTCACGCCGGCGTGTTGCTGCGCTATGTGCCGTTGACAGCGAAACGTGTAACCGGTATTGTGTCGCGCGGTGGTTCCATCATGGCCAAATGGTGTTTGGCTCACCACAAAGAAAACTTCTTGTACACGCACTTCGAAGAGATTTGTGAAATCATGAAAGCATACGATGTAGCTTTCTCTTTAGGAGATGGTCTTCGTCCGGGTTGTATTGCCGATGCTAACGATGCCGCTCAATTCGGCGAATTGGAAACACTCGGACAATTGACGAAGATCGCCTGGAAACACGACATACAAGTGATGATCGAAGGCCCTGGTCACGTGCCGATGCAATTGATCAAAGAAAACATGGACAAGCAATTGAAAGAATGCGATGAAGCGCCTTTCTATACGCTTGGTCCATTGACTACCGATATCGCTCCCGGATATGATCACATCACATCTGCCATCGGTGCCGCCATGATCGGCTGGTACGGCTGCGCGATGTTATGTTATGTGACACCGAAAGAACACTTAGGTTTACCAAACAAGAAAGACGTTAAAGACGGTGTAATCACCTATAAAATCTCTGCACACGCAGCGGATTTAGCAAAAGGACATCCCGGTGCACAAGTACGTGACAATGCCTTGAGCAAAGCGCGTTTCGAATTCCGTTGGCAAGACCAATTCAACCTGGCACTTGATCCGGATACCGCGCGTGAGTTCCACGATGAAACACTACCCGCAGAAGGTGCGAAAGCCGCTCACTTCTGTTCGATGTGCGGACCGAATTTCTGTTCGATGAAAATCAGTCAGGACGTACGCGACTACGCCGAAGAAAACGGATTGAATGACAACGATGTATTCGCAGAAGGCATGAAAGAAAAATCGAAAGAATTTCTTCAGGCGGGAGCGGAAATTTATTTAAAATAGTGAATAGTAAAGAGTGAAGAGCGAAAGTGCTCCTCTTCACTCTTCACTCTTCACTGCTCACCAATATGAAACTGACCGTCTGTTCTGTACACAAAGCAATTCCTGACGAGCAAGAACTCGTACGTGAACTGTTTGATGTAGGCCTGACTCATTTCCATCTTCGCAAACCGTCGCATTCAAAAGAGGAAATGAGGGATTGGCTGGAACAATTAAACGATAGCGAACGACAGAAGGTCGTTATTCATTCTCACTGGTCATTATCAGAAGAATTTTCTTTAAAAGGATTACACTTCGGAGCAACGGTTATCCAACAGATGTCTGGTGAAGAATGTAAGCAGTGGATGCATGTTGCAAAAGAAAAACAATTAACCATCAGTTCTTCTGTACATCATCAGGAGGAGATCGATCGATTGCCAATAGGCTTTGATTATGTATGGTTGAGTCCGGTTTTTGAAAGTATTTCCAAGCAGGAATATACTTCCATCTATTCCGCTGCTCAGTTTGATCACTGGGTAAAAGAACTGCAAGAACAAAAACGAACAACCGTTTATGCGCTTGGGGGAATTCAAGCCCAGCACATGCAAGAACTTTCCAGGCGTGGATTCGATGGAGCGGCAGTATTGGGAAGTGTGTGGAGTGCTATCAATGGATTGCAAGACAGAGCACTGATAAAAGAACGCATAAAACAATTAACAGTGGCATGCAAAACGGACCCTACATCTTAAGCATTGCCGGATTTGATCCTTGCGGAGGCGCAGGTATCCTGGCCGACATCAAAACCATTGAGGCTCACAAAGCCTTGGGGTTAGGGGTGTGTACGTCCATTACTTATCAAAACGATATCGCTTTCAAAGGACTTTCCTGGTTACCGGAAAAAGAAGTAATGGCACAAATCGAAACATTGATCGACCGCCTGGATATCCGTTATGTAAAAATCGGATTGATCAAAAGTTATGAAACCTTGTATACGCTGCTCTCCTATTTGCGAAAGGTTTTACCGGAAGCTTATATTCTCTGGGACCCCATTCTAAAGGCCTCTGCGGGATTTGAGTTTCACTCCACACCGGATCATAAATTATTGATTTCTATCATGGATCAATTGGATCTGGTCACACCTAATACAATAGAACTTAAAAGCCTTATCCCTGATTACGATTTAGAAGAAGCAGCCAGCCTTCTCAGCAACCATTGCACGGTGCTCTTAAAAGGTGGTCACTTGGAAACCGAACACAGCAACGATTACCTGTTTCAGGCAGGCAGAGAAACAGTCTTTGAAGGAAAACGGTTAGCCGCAGAAAAAAGAGGTACCGGCTGTGTACTGTCTTCCGCTATTCTTGCCAACTTATCGTTGGGCCTATCGTTGGATGCATCAGTCATGAAAGCCAAACAATACATTGAAAAATATTTAGTAAGCAGTACTTCTAGATTAGGTTTGCACCATGTCTAAGCATCACATACAATCCTTACAGTACATCACACATGGTTCTCCGGAAGAACAGATCGAGCAAGCCAAAGCCGCTTGCGAAGCAGGCGTTCGCTGGATACAACTGCGCTTAAAAAATGTGGATGATATTACTATACTGCAAACGGCATTAAGCATTAAAAACATTTGTACTGAGTACAATGCCGTGTTTATCGTCAATGATCACGTGCACATTGCACTGGCAGCAGAGGCAGACGGTGTGCACCTGGGTAAAGAAGATTCTACTCCAACAGATGCCAGAATTTTGCTGGGACCTGAAAAAATTATCGGTGGCACGTCCAATACCTTAGAAGACATAGAACAACTGGCTATGGCCAATGTAGACTATATCGGACTTGGACCTTATCGCTTTACAACAACGAAAGAAAAATTAAGTCCTGTATTGGGAGCAGAAGGTTACGTCAATATTCTGTTAGCCATGAAACAAAAAAATATCGCCATTCCTGTCATTGCGATAGGTGGTATACAAAGCGAAGATGTGGAAGAACTGATGCAAACAGGATTGTTTGGCGTGGCCGTGTCTTCAGCGATTACACATTCCATGAATAAACAGGATACGGTACAATCATTTTATTCTTCCTTAAAAACAAAAGACCATGGAACCATTAATCATAGCAGGTAAAACCTTTGAGTCCCGACTGTTTACAGGAACAGGTAAATTCAGTTCTTCCGAGCTCATGCACGAAGCCTTACTGGCTTCCGGTTCAGAGTTAGTAACAGTAGCACTGAAAAGAATGGACATTAAAAATCAGGAAGATGATATCCTGAATCACTTGAATCATCCGCAGTTTAATTTGCTTCCCAATACATCCGGCGTACGCACAGCGAAAGAAGCGGTGTTCGCGGCACAACTGGCAAGAGAAGCATTGGAAACAAACTGGTTAAAACTGGAGATTCATCCTGATCCCAAATATTTATTACCGGATCCCATTGAAACACTGAAGGCTGCGGAAGAATTAGTAAAACTGGGCTTCATCGTCTTGCCATACATCGGCGCTGATCCGGTGGTGTGTAAACGATTGGAAGAAGTAGGCACTGCAGCTGTGATGCCTTTGGGTTCACCCATTGGCACGAACAACGGCTTGCAAACCCGTGAGATGCTGCGCATCATCATCGAACAAAGTAAAGTACCTGTTGTGATTGATGCGGGTATCGGAGCTCCTTCACACGCAGCAGAAGCCATGGAAATGGGTGCAGCTGCGGTATTAGTGAATACAGCCATTGCTGTATCGAGCAATCCGGTCAATATGGGCATTGCCTTTAAACTCGCTGTACAAGCCGGACGCATGGCCTATGAAGCCAAGCTGGGCAAAAAATTGCAACACGCGGAAGCCAGTAGTCCTTTCACCTCTTTCTTAGATGAACTTTAAATCTTAACATGTTAGAGTCACACACTCCTACTGCACATTCTTTTCAGCCACTCTTCGACCAGTATTCCTGGGAAGAAGTGAAGCAAAGCATCTATGGCAAAACAGCACAGGATGTTCGCCAGGCACTGGACAAGGACAAACGCACATTGGAAGACTTCAAGGCCCTGATCTCTCCTGCGGCCATGCCTTTCCTGGAAGAGATGGCACGCAAGAGCCATGAGTTGACGTTAAAACGTTTTGGCAATACGATGCAGATGTATATCCCCTTGTATTTGTCTAACGAATGCCAGAACATTTGTACGTACTGCGGTTTCAGTATGAACAATCGCATACCAAGACTTACACTGACAGAAGCACAAATTCTAAAGGAAGTAGAAGTGATCAAGTCATACGGATACGATCACGTGTTACTTGTTTCAGGCGAAGCCAATAAAACCGTAGGTGTAGATTATTTCAAAAAAATACTGCCTTTGCTTCAGCCGCACTTTGCACAATTGTCCATGGAGGTACAACCGATGGATCAAACAGAATATGAAGAACTTATTCCTCTTGGGCTGCATAGTGTACTGGTCTATCAGGAAACATACCACGAAGAAAATTATAAATTCCACCACCCTAAAGGAAAGAAATCCAACTTCAACTACCGCCTGGATACACCCGATAGACTGGGGAAAGCCGGTATTCACAAAATGGGTTTAGGTGTATTGATTGGTTTGGAAGATTGGAGAACAGACAGTTTCTTCAACGCTTTGCACCTGGATTATTTGGAAAAGACGTATTGGAAAACGAAATATTCCATTTCATTTCCCCGCCTGCGTCCTCATGCAGGCAATATAGAACCGAAGGTAGACATGAGCGATAGAGAACTCGTGCAATTGATCTGCGCTTATCGTTTGTTTGATGAAGAAGTTGAATTGTCCATGTCTACCAGAGAAGACGTGAAGTTCAGAGACCACATCATCAAATTAGGAATCACCTCTCTGAGTGCCGGTTCCAAAACGGATCCGGGAGGTTATGCATCAACAGAACAAGCGTTGGAACAATTTGAAATTTCAGATGAACGCTCTCCCAAAGTGGTTGCAGACATGCTTCAGAGCAAGGGTTATGAGGTGGTTTGGAAAGACTGGCATAGTTGGTAATAGGGACGAGCTAGGAGGTACGAGTTATTTTCGTACCTCCTAGCTCGTCCCTCATCATAATTACAAAACAATATATGACAACAAATCTGTCAACCGAAGAACTCCAACGTTACAGCCGTCATATCTCTTTGCAAGAAGTAGGTTTGGCCTGTCAGGAAAAAATCAAAGCAG
>JAQBNS010000075.1 GCA_028288405.1 Chitinophagaceae bacterium | reverse complement strand
GCATTTTGGCCACTTCATCGGCAGCTTTCTTTTGATCCCCTTTGTTCGTTTCTACGTCTTTGTTCAATTGTTGCAACTCGGCGGCATTGTCTTTGAGCTCTTGTTCCAATTTTGTTTTTTCCTGGCCATTTTTAGAAATGTCTTTCACCAAATCGGCACCTTTATCCACTTGTTTTTCTTGCACTTTCGCGGCGCTTTTAACGGCGCTTTCAGCATCTTTCACTTGTTCATTGATATCGTTGATATACTGTTGGCGAGCAAATTCTTCCAGCTTGCTTTCAGAGTGTTTAGAGTTGGATGTGATATGAGTTCCGTTATCAATGGACCACCAGGCTAAATATCCTTTGGAGCTAGAATAGCATTTTGAATAAATCACACATGTACCGGTAACACCAGGGAAGGTAGCTTCTGTTACTTTATAGGCGTCACCTTTTAATTTGGTGAGTTTACCATATGTTTTTAGTGTACTTTCCCATTCCTTTACAATGCTCTTATTATTGAGATCAATTTCGATGGCGGCACCTTCACGGGAGACCCCTTCTACTTCTTCTTTGTGTAATTTAGCCTTGATGGTTCTTTTTTGAGCGAAAGAATTAAAGGAGGTGAAACAACCAATAATTATCAGCACGATGATTGCACAAAATCTTTTCATAGGTGTTATAGTTAGAGTTATATACAGGTTAAGAAATAAATTAAATATTTCAAAATGAAAACAGTATTAGTTGCAGGAGCCACCGGATTAGTTGGTAAAAGCATCGTCGCATTATTGAAGAAAAAAGGATTTACGGTCCATACCTTAAGCAATAGTCTTTCTACGGATGTTACAAAACACAGGTTTAGTTGGTCTCCCGGTAAGGGAAAGATCGACATCCGCTGTTTTGATGGTGTAGATCATGTACTCAATTTATCAGGGGCCGGGTTATTTGATCATTGGTGGACGACTTCCTATAAAGAAAAAATACTAAAAAGCAGAACGCAAAGTACATGCTTGCTGGTAGATACCATCCTCAAACACCATTATCACATTCAGACATTTGTCAATGCTTCTGCTACAGGCATCTATGGAGCTGACACAGGAGATCTGTGGTTGGAAGAAACGGCGCCTGTCGGACAGGATTTTCTGGCAGATGTGGTAAAGCAATGGGAACAAAGTTTGTTCCATGCAACAGAATTAAAAGCACGCAAAGTGTGTTTACGTTTTGGCATTGTACTCTCTGACGAAGGAGGAGCATTGCCTCAATTAGCAGCACCTGTAAAATATGGAGTTGGCTCACCTTTTGGCTCAGGGAAGCAATATATTTCATGGATTCATATACAGGATCTGGCCAACATGATTTTGTTTGCTATAGAAAACAATACTTTACAAGGAGCATATAATGCCGTGGCTCCTGAACCGGTTACGAATGAAGCCATGATTCAAAAAATTGCTGATCAATTGCATAAAAAATTATGGGCACCCCACGTTCCGGGATTTGTTTTGAATCTCGCACTGGGAAAAGAAAGGGCTGCAACGCTATTAGGGGGAAATAGAGTAAAAGTTACTAAGATGGAGGGCGTAGGCTTTCAATTTCAGTATAAAACTTTATCCGAAGCCTTACATAGTTTTTTCTCGTCTAAGAATAATGTGTAACTTATCCTGTTAAATCAATTTAAGTGAGGTATAAGGTTCAAGTTTTTCTGGTTTTAGCAGGACTTATTTTGATAGGATACGTTGCCTTTGTCCTATTCAAAGACACGTCTGATTTCAGCCTAGAATACCAGGATCGCCACCAACGTCTGATCACTAAGGTTCCTGACAGTGTAGAGTTTGCCGGAGAAAAAGTGCATTTCAAAACGATAGATTCCTATCAGCATTTTTACCGTGAACTGAAATTAAATACCAAAAATAATTCTTCTACACGCTTACTCATGCGGGATGCAACCATCTGGCTGCCGCAGATTGAATACATCATTAAAAGATACAAGCTACCCAAAGACATCCAATACATCGCCATGGCAGAGTCGCGTTTTCAAAACGATGCCTCTCAGAAAGGAGCAGTTGGTTTTTGGCAATTCAAAGTAGCCACAGCAAAAGAGATGAAATTGAGAGTGGATGAGGAAGTAGATCAACGATTAGATCCTATATTGGCTACACATGCAGCCTGTCGGTTTTTTCGTCAAAATTATAAAATATTCAAATCCTGGACTTTGGTCGCCGCCGCTTATAACAGAGGCACGAACGGTTTGTTGCGAGACATGAAAAGGCAACATGCACATTCTTATTATGACCTTGCGTTGAATTTGGAAACGGAACGTTATTTGTACAAAGTTATTTCCATGAAGGATTTGTACGAGAATCCTAAGAAGTATAAACTCAAACGTTATGCTTTCCGAAGACCAACTTATAAGTATGTTACCATTGACAAGTCTATAGCAGATCTCAATGCATTTGCACAACAGCAAGGTGTGACAAAACAAGAATTAAAATACATGAACCCCTGGCTCGTCGGTAATTCACTGACCTTACAGAAGCCTACGGAGAAATACAGAATTGCAATCGGAGTTAAATAAAAGAGGCGGATAGAAAATGGATACCATTAAAAAACCGAAGGTGCAGCCGGCAGGTATGAAACTCGATTCTACAGGATTCGAATACATCGAAGTGTACGGTGCGAGGGAGCATAACCTTAAAAACATAGACGTCAAAATACCACGCAATAAATTGGTTGTGCTTACGGGTATCAGTGGTAGCGGTAAGTCTTCACTGGCTTTTGATACCATTTATGCAGAAGGACAGCGTCGTTACATGGAAAGTTTTTCGGCGTATGCACGTTCTTTCATTGGCGGTATGGAACGTCCGAATGTCGATAAGATCAACGGCTTAAGTCCTGTTATTTCCATAGAACAAAAAACGACGTCACGCAACCCTCGTTCTACGGTAGGCACGGTGACGGAGATCTATGATTTCCTTCGTTTATTATACGCAAGAGCAGCTGATGCTTATTCGTATGTAACAGGTGCGAAGATGGAAAAGCAAACGGAAGAACAAATTCTCAAAGCGCTTTTAAGCAATTACGACGATAAAAATGTAACACTTCTTGCTCCATTGGTGCGTGCCCGCAAAGGACATTATAGAGAATTGTTTGAACAAGTAAGAAAACAAGGTTATACAAAAGTAAGAGTCGACGGTGAAATTTTAGACATCACGGCCAAGATGCAACTGGATCGTTATAAGATACACGATATAGAACTGGTAGTTGATCGCTTGAAAGTAAAGAAGGATGAGATTGAACGTATTGTTCGTTCCATTTCTTCTTCCTTAAAACTGGGTAAAGGAGTCATGATGATTGTTGCTCAGGGAGAAAAAGAACCGCAATTTTTTTCCCGCTCATTAATGGATCCATTGTCTGGTATTGCATACGATGAACCCGCTCCTAATTTATTCTCTTTTAACTCCCCATACGGCGCTTGTCCCAGTTGCAAAGGATTGGGTGTAATCGAACAGATTACCAGAGAGACTATTGTTCCTGATGAAACACTCAGCATCTCAAGAGGCGCATTGGCTCCTTTAGGCGAGTACCGTGAAATATGGATCTTCGGTCAGATAGAAAAAGTATTAAAACGTCACAAACAGAATATTTCTAAACCATTTCAAGAGCTGCCGGATAAAACTATTCAGGAGTTATTGTATGGCGATCGTGTACCGGAAGACCAATGGTCACCGGATTATTTTCCTGGAGTCATTCCTTATCTGAACAGAATCAGAGAAGAGAAATTAGGCATGGACAAAGATGCGTTGGATGAATTTACAGAAGTTTTAGAGTGTCCCGAATGTCATGGAGACCGCTTGAAAAAAGAAGCCTTGTATTTTAGAATTCACGATAAGAACATTGCGGAGCTGGCTAACATGGATTTGAACACGCTGGCAAAGTGGATTGAAACGGTAGAACCTAAATTGTCTAGCCGCCAACGTGTGATTGCACATGAAGTCTTGAAAGAAGTCCGAAAACGCATTGGCTTTTTGTTGGATGTGGGTTTGTATTACCTGACCTTGAATCGCTCCATGCGCACGCTATCAGGCGGAGAAGCACAACGTATTCGTTTAGCTACACAAATCGGAACGCAATTGGTAGGCGTATTGTATATTCTCGATGAACCGAGTATTGGTTTGCATCAACGTGACAACGTCCGTCTCATCAAGGCTTTGAAGGACCTGAAGGATTTAGGCAATACGGTCCTGGTAGTAGAACACGACAAAGACATGATGTTGGATTGCGATTATATCCTTGATATTGGTCCTGGCGCAGGTATACACGGAGGCTCCGTGGTAGCGCAAGGAACACCGGAAGAGTTTCTAAAGCAAAATTCCACTACGTCTTTATACCTTTCCGGTAAGAAGAACATTGAGATTCCTGCTACCAGAAGAAAAGGCAATGGAGAAGTATTGAGGTTAAACAAAGCTACGGGTCATAACCTGAAAGACGTCACGTTCACTTTACCGCTCGGAACCTTCACGTGTATCACCGGTGTATCAGGTAGTGGCAAGTCTTCTTTGATTCATGAAACATTGTATCCTGTATTGCGCAAGCATTTCTATGGTTCACGCAAAGATGCTTTACCCTATCAGAGCGTAGAAGGATTAGAGCATATCGATAAAGTCATAGAAGTGGACCAGGCACCTATAGGTCGTACACCACGCTCCAATCCTGCTACTTATGTGGAGGTATTCGGTGACATTCGTTTGTTGTATTCAGTTTTACCTGAATCAAAAATAAGAGGATATAAACCCGGACGGTTTTCATTCAATGTAAAAAGCGGTCGTTGTGAAGTATGCGAAGGAGGAGGAATGCGTTTAATCGAAATGGATTTCTTACCAGACGTGTATGTGCCTTGTGATACCTGCAAGGGCAAAAGATACAATAGAGAAACATTGGAGATTCGTTTCAAAGGCAAATCAATTGCCGATGTACTGGACATGACCATTGATCAGGCAGTAGAGTTTTTTGAGAAACAACCTTCTATTTATCGCAAGATAAAAACATTGCAGGATGTAGGGTTAGGATACATCACTTTAGGCCAACATGCTCCTACTTTATCAGGAGGAGAAGCACAGCGTGTGAAATTGGCTACGGAATTATCGCGTAAAGACACCGGTAAAACATTATACATTTTTGATGAACCAACAACAGGTCTTCACTTCGAAGACATTCGTCATTTGCTATTGGTATTGCAACAATTGGTAGAAAAAGGCAATACGGTATTGGTCATTGAACACAACCTGGACATCATCAAAGTCTCTGATTACATCGTTGACTTAGGCCCTGAAGGCGGACAAGCGGGTGGTTATATTGTTGCACAAGGAACACCGGAAAAAGTAGCGTTGGTGAAGGAGAGTCATACGGCGGTGTTTTTGAAAGAGGAACTGAAAAAATAAAGGGACGAGCTAGGAGCTAGGAGGGACGAATAGTTTGACGTCCCTCCTAGCTCCTAGCTCGTCCCTATTTAAGTCCTTTCACTTCTTCCAAATCGATGTAATACAAGTAATCGACATACTCCATCTTCGTGCATTCTTTTGTAGTAGGAAAGCCCAATGTCGATACTGTTTTCTTAGGATGTAAAGTCATCAGTTCATTTTGGCAATCGATGAAATATACCGGTAACTTAAAGTCGTCGTCGCAATTAGTCCACTTGTATTTTAAAGATCTTTTTTTCTTGCCTATCCATTCGATTTGTAATACCGGAATTTCCTTTTTGTAAAAGTACTGTTTGAAAAACCAGTTCAAGTCTTCATGAAAATAGTCACTCATGAAAGAGATTAGGTCTTTGGAAGTAATGGTTTGTGATGCGAATCTTTTTTGAATGGCTGGAAAAACGCCATACCAAATACTGTCATTATTGATGTAGTGCCTTAAGGTATGCAAGGCCCATGCCCCTTTATAGTACATGTCAGAACCTTCCCAATCCTGATAGTTGACGTCTTGAGGACCAATGATCGGTTCCGCATTATCAATACGAGGTCTTTGGTAGTATAAATACTTTACTGCTGTTTCATAATTATAGGCCGCTTCCATAAGCATCACTTCTGCATAAGTGGCAAAACTCTCGTGGATCCACATGTCTGCATGGTCCTTGCAGCTTACGTTATTCCCCCACCATTCGTGTGCACTTTCATGAATGATAATGTAATCCCAATCGATCACGTCGTTCTTATAGTTGTTCCCATACGCAATAGCGCTTTGGTGTTCCATTCCCCAATAAGGAGTTTCCACCATTTTATAGGAGTCTTTAGGAAAAGGATAGACAGAAAAGAATTTTTCATACAAGTCCATCATTTTGTGTACCTGCTGAAAATGTGTCTTTGCCTTTTCCAGATTGTAAGCCAGTACATAATACTGCAAGTCTAGAGAGGTGCCATTTTTGAACGTATGTTTTTCTGTAAACAAAGCATACTTGGCAATGTTTACCGTTACATTATAATTGTTGATGGGATAAGAAACATGCCATTGGAAGCGTGTGAAATGGTTGGGAAGTTCTGTGCGCTTTACTAGTCTTCCATTACCTACTGCAGTATAGGATTGTGGAACATCAAATGCCATGTCCATGCTATCCGGTTCATCGCTGAGGTGGTCTTTACAAGGCCACCAGGAACTTGCTCCCATTCCCTCGCAGGCAACGCCTGTCCAATAGTTTCCTAATGAATCTTTGGTCCATACAAAGCCTCCATCCCATGGTGCTTTTTTCGCCACAACCGGATGCCCGTGATAGTAAACAGTAACTTTCTTTTTATCTCCGGCAATAAGAGGTTTAGGCAGTTGCACAAATACAAAATTACTGTCACGCTCAAAAGATAAACGGGTACGATCCTGTACAATACTATCAATGGCCCAGATAGAAAATAAATCGATTTGTATTTTAGGAGAAGAAGAGATTCCTGTAAAATGAATTTCATTAAAACCTTTCACCGCACTGTCTGCAGGATTGATCTGGAGGTTCAGGTCATAATAGTTGACATCATAACACGAACGCATAGGATTTAATGCGCCGCGAAGTGAATCATAGCGATCGAATATAGGAGCAGTTTGAGCGAATGATGTGAAAGATAGAATCGATAGTGCGCAGCATAAACTCCACCAAAAAACACGATGATTCATATTAGGTAGTTTTCTTTTTTTCGCGAATGTATGAAATGAATTCTTTTTGAATCTGCCACTCTTTAGAAAGCATAAGCATAGCCGTCGCTTCCATTTCACTCACATGGCCTTTTTGCTGATTAGCGTCCCACACTTTGTTGAGGTACTCCGTTTTTTTATCTACTGAAAGATTACCGATGGTATCGTTCACATACTTTTTTAGTTTGTCGTATGATTCATCAATAGATGGTTTGGAATATTCTTTGATCCACTCCAATTCAGCAAAGGCATCGTGTACAGACGCTGTATCGTGCAGAATTTGTTGTTCTACCTCACTCAATCCATGATAATTGAAAATGATAATCAGCAGTGATAAAAACGCTCTTTTTTCTTCTACAGACATTAGATCTATTTTCTAAAAACTTTTTGTTCAGTTAGATGTGCAGAACTAAAATAACGTATTCAATTTAAGAAAAATTTTAAAGTAATTTCATCCGCGAGCAATTTTCCTGAAGTTGTCAGAGATATTTGATCCGGTGTTTGTTCGATCCAGCCATTTTGGACAAACCAAGGCAGCATTTCATTTAGTTTTTCTATGGGGTAATGCAATTCCTCAATCAATTTTTGAAGCGCGATTCCCTCTTTTGTGCGGAGCGCTGTGAGAATGTATTCATTGGCTTTATCCTTTGCAGACAAGCTTTCCAGCGTATAGGCAACTTGTCCGGATTCGATTTTTTGAATATACATCATGTTGTTGGAGTCGTTCCACATTCTACTTTCTCCGTTAAATGAATGTGCAGAAGGACCTATTCCTAAGTATTTTTCCTGATTCCAATAAGAAGAATTGTGTTTAGACTTATAGCCGGGTAAGCAAAAGTTAGAGATTTCGTATTGCTCATAACCTTTGTCCACCAGGATTCGCATCATTTGTTCGTAGTAAAGGGCTTGTTGCTCTTCTCCCGGAACAGTTAGCTGCCCCTTTTTATGAAGATTGCCAAAGACCGTTCGGTCTTCTATCGTCAATCCATAAGCAGAAATGTGTTCGGGTTTCAAGGCGACCGCCAGTTCAAGATCACTTAGCCATTGACTTTCACTTTGCGTTGGAAGTCCAAACATTAAGTCGATGCTGATGTTATCAAATCCGTGGGATCGGGCCAGGTGGTAAGCTGCAATACTTTCTTTTGCCCGGTGAATACGGTTTAATTGCTGCAAAATAGAATCATCAAAAGTTTGACACCCAATGCTCAGTCGATTAATTCCCAGTGAGCGCCATAAAGATAAATTACGGTCCTCTATATCATCAGGATTGGCTTCCAACGTTATCTCTAGACCTTCAGAAAGTAAGAAGTTTTGTCGAATGCTTGAAAAAATCTGTGAAAGTTCTTCCGGCGACAACACAGATGGAGTACCTCCACCCAGGTATATCGTATCTATGGGGAACGGAAGAAAATCTTTTCTTTGGGTCAATTCCAATACCATAGCATGGACCATCCTTTCCTTCGTATCGAAGTGCGTGCTGAAATGAAAGTCACAATAATGGCAAGCTTTCCTGCAGTAGGGGATATGTATGTAAATGCCGGCCAGATGTAGTATATTGAAATGTTTTTTACTGAGTATAGATTGAAACAACCTTTAGTCATAGCAATCTTTTTGATGGTATTGTGCATCCCTGCGTGGGCTCAAAAGATCACGATGACATGGTCTGTTCCTCAATCGTCAAAAACAGGTGTGAGTTTTCCGGATGCAAGTTATAAAGACTCTTTGAGTGCTGTTAAATCTCTGCATAATTTTTTACTGGAACTGAATAAAAGAGGTTATTTAGAAGCTTCCATTGATTCGATCATTGCAAACAAAGGAAATTGGATCGTTGTTTTATATACAGGAGAAGTATACCGTTATGCCACGTTGAAAAGAGGAAGTTTGCCTTTGTCACTAGCCAATAAAGTAGGTTTTAGCAGCAAACAGTTTAAAGGAGCGGTGTTGAACGTGAAGCAAATCTACGAATTGGAAGAAAAAGTAGTAAAGGCGGCTGAAAACAATGGATATCCCTTTGCTTCCATTGGATTGGACTCGATTCAATTTGATGAACAGCATCGGCTCACAGCCTCCTGGCGTTACGAACCGGGTCCTGTGATTACTATCGATTCATTGATTATAGTGGGCAATTTCGAAGTAAAGTATAAATTTTTTCAACGGTTGGTTCGGATTGAAAAGGGAGACCCTTTTAGTCAACTAAAGATTGATCAGTCTCAGAAAATATTGGCACAATTGCCTTATGTAAAAACCATGAGTAAGCCTATTTCTCTCATGACAGAAGGCTCGGCAAGGGTGTCTTATTATTTGGAAAAAAAGAAAGCGAATTTATTGGACGGTTATATCGGCTTCTTACCCAATGCAGCGAAGAACAATAAACTATTGGTGACAGGAGATGTAAAATTGGAACTCAAAAATCTATTCCGTTCAGGAAAAACATTAAGTGTAAATTGGCAAAGCTTTAGCGCGCAATCCCAGTATTTGCGGATGTATTACGAACATCCAAGAATTTTGGGTACAGGTGTAGATGTTTCCGGGCTTCTCGAAATTACTCGTCAGGACAGTTCGTTCCTAAATATTAACAGGGAAGTAAAGATTTCTCAACAATTAGGTGGAGCGGGTTTGTTAGATATTTTTGCGGGTCTGAAAACCGGTCGTATTTTGTCACAACGCGCCAATACCGACAGCTTGCATTTGGCTTATGGAGATTTTAATAATTATACCTATGGAGTAGGCTATACACTCAATAAATTAGACAATGTTTTTTACCCTAAAAGGGGCTTTTTTCTTACCACAAGAATCTATTTAGGCAGCAAGACCATACATAAAAATCCATTTTATGGTGAACAGACATACAAGAATGTGCGTATCAATACCTACCAATTCAATGTTGAAATACTGGCGGAGAAGTATGTTCGCCTCACCACAAAAAATATTGTCATGATCAGGGTAAATACAGCTCAAGTGTTTAACGATGTCAATTCATTGTTCTTGAATGACCTCTATAGAGTAGGAGGTTTGAGGACTTTGCGCGGGTTTAATGAGAAGGAGTTTTACGTTTCCCGTTTTGGTATTGGTACACTGGAATATCGTTTTCATACAGATGAAGAGTCATACTTACTATTATTTACGGATCAGGCGTTTATTACAAATCCTTACGATGCAGTTTGGAACCTGGAGTATGTCTATGGATTAGGAGCGGGTATAAGTTTTACTACGGCTGCGGGAGTATTTAATTTTGTATATTCCGTGGGACAGTCAAGTACTCAAAAATTAAGTTTAACTTTGTCCAAAATTCATTTTGGGTTGGTGAGTAAATTTTAACGGAAGAAATGGAAGATTTTATTAGGGCAGGTATAAGTACGCTATGGGCATTTTTTGTAACGGTATTTTCAATACCCTACGTCATTCATTTGGCACACCTGAAGCAGTTACTGGATGCTCCTAACCAACGTACCATTCACGAATCTTCTACTCCACGTTTGGGAGGTTTATCTATCTTCGCTGGTTTTGCCTCTGCTTTTACCATTTATTCCACACCGGACTTCGTATTGATGAAAGTCTTTGCAGGCACCATCATTTTGTTTTTTATAGGATTAAAGGATGATATTCTTCCTGTGTCAGCGTTTAAAAAGTTTTTCATACAAGTATTAGCCACAGGCATCGTCATGTTCCTGGGGGATATTCGCATCAGTGGTTTTCATGGCATCTTCGGTATTTACCAATTACCTGATGGCATCAGTTACATGTTCACATTTGTTATCATCATTGGTTTGACGAATGCCTTCAACTTAATCGACGGTATTGACGGGCTGGCTGGTTGTATTACAGTACTTGTGAATTTAGTACTGGCTTATATTTTCATATGCCTTATGCCTGATTCTTATTTCTCAAAAGGCATCGCCGCATTGAGTTTGGTAGGAGCGGTAGCAGGATTTTTAAGGTATAATATTCACAAGGCAAAAATATTTATGGGAGATACCGGGTCTCTGGTTTGTGGTTTTGTAACCACCTGTCTGGTCATCATCATGGTAGAAGCCAAGGATGATTATGGAAGTTATTTTCTCCTTAACAGTCCTGTGCTAGGGATGTCTTTATTAGTTATCCCAATCGTTGATACACTCCGTGTATTCATCATTAGAGTTTTACAAGGAAGATCTCCTTTTGATCCTGATAAAAACCACTTGCATCATACCTTATTAAACAATGGTCTTTCTCAGTTGGCTACTTTGTTTGTATTGATTGCTATCAATATTGCTTTTATCAGTGTGTTCCTTTATTTCCAGCAAATCGATTTATCTATACAGCTTTTAATTTTTGTTGGATTGGGAGCTCTCCTGTGCATTGTTTTAAGCTGGCTACCGGTATTGATAAAGAAAGAGAATAAGTTTTTGTAATATGAAAATAAAATGGTTTATAATGGGGATGTTGTTTGCTGTAGCAGAAGCTATGGCTTCAGTACCTGTTGCTAATCTAAATGAAGGCTGGTTAGTCTTTGATAATTCATACAAAAGTTTTGTTCCCTATATTCCTTCCCAAGAAGTTCCGAAGGTATTGTATTATTCTCTGAAGCCTTCTAAGTTTCAAGGAGACACTTTACAATTTGTTTCTCATAAAGGAATCTGCATGTATTTCAATTACCGGTTAGTGTATCAAAATACCAATCAGGGAGAAACCTTAATTAAAATACCAATCAGTAAATTGTCTACCGGTATTACATCGGATTCTGTCATCTTAGCCTTTTATAACCCAGATGGCTTGCGGGTCAATGCACTAAAAGCGCAGGTTGTTACACCGGGTAAGATTACAGCCAAGCGGCTGTCTTCCATACCCTTTGATTTTCTTCCTGTTAAACTTCGTAAGGGAGGGGTATGGGACAATGTATTGCTATTTTCAGTATTGTCTGTATTGCTATTGCTTATTATCAGCAAAGTGATATTTCCGGATGATGTTAGTTTTTTACAGTTAGTCGGAATGAACTATTCTTCCAAAACAACCATAGCAAGTGGTTTTCTTAGTGGAATTCTGGTCATCAAGATTTTCATTAATTCTATTTGTATTTCCACGTTCATCTATTTTATGTTGCATGGAGGTGGAATGGAAAATCACCTCATCCAAGGAGAGACATCTTCTATAAGTTATTGGTATATACTGTTTTGGGCTATTTTTGTGCATATTTTGAAATTTACATACAACTACTTATGCGCCAATTTTAGTCATACGACTCATTTACTTCAAATTCAGAATGGGATGTTTGTTAACCTCTTCTATATAGCCAATTTATTTTTGCTGACGGTCCTCATTGCCAGTAATCTCAGCCCTTCCATTTCAAAATGGCTGGGCAATCAAAGTGGCCAAATTATTGTTTTTTACCTGGTTATACCGGTTTTTTTCCTTGTTCTAAATATTATAAAGCAATCCGGACTTAGAAATGTTTATTTATTTTCTTACATTTGCACCGCGGAAATACTGCCCTTATTGGTAGCGTTAAAGTTTTTGACATAGTAGAATCATAATTTAGTTGTTCGGTTCAAAGATGAGTGAGACAAAAGTAAAAGAGAAAGATTCTAAGGAAAGACTTAAGAAGGTAAACAGCATACTTGTTTCCCAGCCGAAGCCCACGGACGCCAAGTCTCCCTACCTTGAATTAGCTCAGAAGTATAAGATAAAAATAGATTTCCGTCCCTTTATCCAGGTGGAATCTGTGGATGTTAAAGAATTCAAAAAGCAAAAAATTGATATTCTTACGCACACTGCGGTCATCTTTACCAGTCGTAATGCGGTGGACAATTTTTTCAGGATCTGTGCAGAATCAAAAATCGAAGTGTCTCCTGACATGAAATATTTTTGTATTTCAGAGCAAACTGCTAACTACCTGACTAAATACATCGTGATCCGAAAAAGAAAGATCTTTGTTGGGCAGAAAACCGCTAAGGATCTGGAAGATGTATTGAAAAAGCACAAGACAGAAAAGTTTTTATATCCTTGTTCTGATATTAGAAAAGAAGATATTCCTTCTTATTTAGAGAAAAACGGGTTTACCTATAGTGAGGCAGTGATATATAAGACAGTTGCCAGCGACCTTTCAGATTTGGCTTCCGTAAATTATGATATGATTGCGTTCTTTAGTCCTTCCGGAGTCAATTCATTATTTGTGAATTTTCCTGATTTTAAACAAAAGAACACCAGAATTGCTGCTTTTGGTCCGACTACAGCACAGGCAGTAAGAGACGCTGGTTTAATACTTGACATTGAGGCGCCGCTACCAGATGCCCCATCCATGACGGGAGCAATTGAAGTTTACGTCAAAAAAGTCAATAATTTAAAATAAGGGCTCTTATTTATACTTTTTTAAGAAAAAAGTATAATTTGCATAGGGGAAAACTTTAAACTATTAAATTTATATTACGTAAATTCGGTAATACGTTTTAACACCTCATTCTGTTATGAACTCTACGTCTACACGTTTATTTTTTATTATCTCAATATTTGTAATGCTTTTGAATATAAATAGCGCCTTTGCTCAGCAGGATGCGCAGTTTAGTCATTACATGTTCAATGGGATGTATTTAAATCCAGGTTTTGCAGGTATTGAAGGAGTAACAAAAGTGACCGGTATTGCCCGTACTCAATGGGCTGGTTACCAGGTTACGCAAGGCGACAATGCCTATGGTTCACCTAAAAGCGCCGTCATTACAGTTTCAACTCCATTGCCTTTCCTTAATAGAAAACTAGGTTTAGGTCTGCACTTTCTTCGCGATGTGAAGGGCCCGCTTGCTGCCACAGAATTTCAAGTTTCCGGTTCATACCATATTAAAATAAGAGACGGAGTATTAGGCTTAGGTTTACGTTCCGGTATTCTTTCACAAACTATTAATGCCAACTACAATGTAGTGGATCCAAACGATCCGATTTATCAAGCCTTACAACAAGGAAAAGCAAATCAGATTAAAATAGATCTTACAGCTGGTGCCTGGTATAAAACATCCAAGTTTTATGTAGGATTGAGCGTAGGACACATTCCAAGATCTAAATATACTTTTGGTTTAGACTCGGTTTCTTCACGAGTGAATAACCACGTTTACCTTACGGGAGGTTATAATTTCAGAGTAGGCCCTTCTTTGGTAGTGACGCCGACTGCTTTGATTCAAACAGATATTAATGAGTGGACCTACCTATTTGGAGGAATGGTTACCTATAACGATCGTTTTTGGGCTGGTCTGCAAGCTCGTCAGTCTATTGCATCACGTGATGCCCAAAAGGGAGGAAAAACATTGGCAAATGACGATGTAATTCTTCTGGTTGGCTTTAGTATGCTTAAAAATAATGCCCTGAAGGTAGGATATGCCTTCGATTTTGTCACAAGTGGTGTAAATGCAAAGAAAAGGACCTCTCATGAGATCATGCTTTCTTATTTTGTACCTGCTCCTTGGGACACTCCTAAACCAAAAGTGCGTACTCCTAGATACCGCCACGAAGAAAATTAGATATTTTTTATTGCATTAAAGCAAGAATATTAATGCTAAGGGTTTAAATAAATTGTACTATACTTATATTTTATTTAACACTTGCGTTATGTAAGGAAAAATTGCTAACTTTAAAAACTAATTTTACCGTATAATAAGACTAGTAAAGCTTTGTTTAAAGGATAAGTTAAGGTTATGAATAGATTTATTGTCCAAATCAAGTATGCTCTTCTGCTTACTGTTGTACTGGGTGCAACAATATCTTGTGGAAGAAAGGGAACCGAAGATGGCGGAGGAGACCTAACAGGTGTTCCTGGTCGCGAGTCTTGGATCCAGACCATCCCGTACGGTATGGTTGTTTGTCCATCTGGTACATTCCACATGGGTCAGGCAGATCAAGATGTTCCAGCAACTCAAATCAACCACAACAAGCAAGTCACAATAGGCGGCTTTTACATGGATGAAACGGAGATCACTAACAATGAGTATCGCCAATTCGTTACTGTAATGCTTGCAGATTCAGTAAGTGTATTGGGTGAAGAATATGTGATGACTGAACTTTATCCTGATACTACGGTATGGGTTAGAGATTTCTCTCACCATATGGGCGATCCAATGATGGAGTACTATTATGCACACCCTGCATTTGACGAATACCCTGTAGTAGGTGTTGACTGGTGGGCTGCTAAATATTTTTGTGAGTGGAGAACCAAGTTGATGAACGACTGGAGAGCTACTCAAGGTCTATGGCAAATGCCACGTTTCCGTCTGCCTTCTGAAGCAGAATGGGAATATGCCGCCAGAGGCGGTAGAGATATGGCGAAATACCCTTGGGGTAATCCATATATGAGAAATGCCAAAGGTTGTATGTTGGCTAACTTCAAACCAGGAAGAGGTAACTACTATGACGATGGTTTCATGTACTCTTCTCCTGTAGCGTCTTACTTCTCTAACGATTACGGCCTATATGATATGGCAGGTAACGTTTCTGAGTGGTGTGAAGATGCCTTTAACCCTTCTGCAGTTCCTGTAGTATGGGATTTGAACCCTACCTATTATGAAGACAATGAGCCTCGTAAAATCATCCGTGGTGGATCATGGAAAGATGTCGCTTATTATTGCGAAACAGGTACTCGTACATTCGAATTCCAGGATACTTCGAAGTCTTACATCGGATTCAGATGTGTAATGACTTACTTAGGTCGTTCTTCCGGATACGAATTCTAATCTGTATTTAATCAACCCAAATATCTTAATCAATTAATTGTTAAACTTTAAATTACCTGCAAAATGAGTAGCAAAGGCGGAAATGTTATTTTTGATAAGTTTATGCCCATCCTTTATGGATTAGGTGCGGCAGTCGTTATTGTTGGAGCGATGTTT
>JAQBNS010000071.1 GCA_028288405.1 Chitinophagaceae bacterium | reverse complement strand
TACTTATAAAATTTAACCTTGTTTCTTTCCAGTGTATCAAAGGGAAGGTCTTTGTTAAATTCTGATTGCACCAGTAAGCCAGTGGCACCTATTTGTTTGTTGATGTTCTGAATTTGTTCCTGAACATCTATAAAAGTCCATTCTGCCTGATTATTGACCGGTACAAGGAGAGAAAGTTCGAATTCAAACAATTCCCGTTCATAAAGTGCTGTTTTGGGATAGGTAAATAGCAATTCAAGATCAGGCTGATGTTCCTGCCAGGGTTCGTCGGAAACAGAGGGAGAATAAGTAAAAGAGGATTTGCTCGATTTGACTGTTAAATTTTTTTGAGGCATAGAGACTTCATAGTCCCTGATCGTAAATTTAATAGGTGGAATAACATAATTTCCAGGTTTTCTTGGCCAGTACCATTGGCTGATTTTTAATTCCTTCTCGTCTGAATAAGTAGTTTGGCCCTTTATCAAGTCAGGTATGTCAGGAAAAATGAGATTTTGAGCAACTTTAAACTCTTTTTTAAAGGAAGCCGGAAAAGTGATAGCTATAATAAAAGGCTCATTGGCCGCTATATTATTGTGCTCAATATTCATCAAAATACTATTTTCTCCATTATTTTGGGCATAAATCCCTGAGCTGTAGCTATAGATCAGCAGGCAGAAGAAAAGAAAAAAGATGTTTTGACGAAGAAATTTCAAGCGAAAATCGAATTAATCTTAGGTAACAAATTACTTGGAATTGCGTATTTAACATGTAAATTTAACATAATTATGTTTCACTTTTAAGCCGTAGCTTATGTTGGAGTATATTAAATTTATTTTAGAGAAGGTTAGTTTTGATAGCCAACTTTTTGAAAAAGAATTAAGAAAATCTTTGAAAGGTCTTATAAAAGAAGACTACCAGCTGTTAAAAGAGTGGTGTTTCGAAAATTTCGGTAAAAAATACGAGGACGTTCTCGTTCGTTGCTTCGCGTAAACTGAGTTAAAATTCAGGGCGTTTTCAGGAATGATATATTCCTTTCAAAACCCTTAAATTTTGTTCTCTTGATGGCGGATTTGGTGAAAAGTGTTTTGAATACTTCTTCAGTGACTTCTTCATCTCTCCATTTTTTCAATTCATCCTTTGGAGCAAACTCCTTATTCTGATGAGGCTGCGCAAAACTATTCCAGGGACATACTTCCTGGCATATGTCACAGCCGAATATCCAATTTTCCATTTTCCCTTTGTACTCTTCGGGAATACTCTCTTTCAGTTCTATAGTAAGGTAGGAAATGCATTTGCTTCCATCTACTACATAGGCTTCTGTAATGGCATCGGTCGGACAGGCATCGACGCAACGCGTACAGCTGCCGCAATAATCTTTGATGGCTCCGTCGTATTCAAGCTCCAGGTCACAGATGATTTCTGCAATGAAAAAATAACTGCCTGCACTTTTAGTTATCAAATTGGAATTTTTTCCAATCCATCCCAATCCGCTTTTCTTTGCCCAGGCTTTATCCATCACGGGTGCAGAGTCCACGAAGATACGCGCATTGAAGTCGCCGTATTGTTGCTGGAGTTCCTGCACCAACAACGACAATTTCTTTTTCAGTACCTCATGGTAATCTTGTCCATAAGCGTAGCGTGATATTTTGAATGGACCCAGCGATAAATTATCATCTGCCGGTGCATAGTTGAGCAGGACGCTGATGACAGACTTCGCGCCTTCCATGAGTTTGGTGGGATCGACACGTTTGTCAAACCAGTTTTCCATCCAGGACATGGTGCCGTGTTTGCCCTGGTTCAGCCATTTTTCGAGTTTTCTGGCTTCGTCTTCTAAAGGACCTGCTTTTGAAATGCCACAATGATCAAAGCCCAGTGCTTGTGCTCTGGATTTGATGAATTGTGTTTGCTGAGCAAGACTTAAGGCATTCATGCATTAGTCAAATAGGGATCCGGTGCGTGTAGGAGGCGTGCGACTCAAGTGAAGATACGCTTTGTGGGTGGCTTCTCTTCCTCTGGAGGTACGTTGTAAAAATCCTTCCTGTATGAGAAAAGGTTCGTATACTTCTTCAATGGTTTCGGCTTCTTCCCCACAAGCGGTAGCAATGGTGGTAAGGCCTACAGGACCTCCTTTGAATTTATCGATGATGGTAGAGAGGATGCGGTTGTCCATTTCGTCTAATCCGTTTTGATCAACGTTCAAGGCATCCAATGCTATTTTAGATATTTCTATCGTGATGTCTCCTTTGCCTTTTACCTGGGCGAAGTCACGGGTACGGCGCAATAAATTGTTGGCGATACGTGGTGTTCCCCTGCTGCGGCGGGCGATTTCGTAAGAGGCTTCGTCTGTAATGGGAGTATTTAAAATGTCGCTGGAACGTTTGACGATACCGGTCAATAACTCTGCGTTATAATATTCCAATCGTGCATTGATCCCGAAGCGAGCTCTCAAAGGTGCTGTCAACAGGCCCGAGCGGGTTGTGGCGCCAATGAGTGTAAAAGGATTCAAGCCTATTTGTACAGAACGTGCGTTGGGACCGCTGTCCAGCACGATGTCTATTTTATAATCTTCCATGGCCGAGTAGAGGTATTCTTCTACTACGGGATTCAAACGGTGGATTTCGTCAATGAATAAGACATCTCCGCTGTCGAGATTGGTGAGCAATCCGGCAAGGTCACCCGGTTTTTCCAATACCGGTCCGGAAGTAATGCGGATTTGACTTCCCAATTCATTAGAAATAATATGTGACAACGTGGTCTTACCCAAGCCCGGAGGGCCGTGCAGGAGCACGTGATCCAATGCTTCTCCCCTTTGTTTGGCGGCATACACAAACACACGCAGGTTTTCAATGATCTTTTCCTGTCCGGCAAAGTCTTCGAAAGAGAGGGGACGTAGTGCTTTTTCTACTTCTTTCTCGCCTGTGTTTAGTTTTTCGTCGTCTGGTCTTAAGTAATCCTCTCGCATGTTCCTGAGCTCATTAAGAATCCTACGAATTTACGAAAATTAACCTGGATTATGCGTATGGGAATTGATTCATTTCATAGTTAATAGTTGGAGAATGCGTTAGGGATTGAGCCATTGTCTGAGCTCTCCCGTCATTTCATTTTTGTTTTAACTCGTCACATGGATTGACGGGAAGCGAGTGGCGAAAGCCCGGCCCGAAGGGAACGCCACCCTATTCATCTAATAAAATCTTCTTGTTGTAATTTGTATGATTAGCATTTATTTCGGATGAGGTTGAATGGTCAAATTTTTGAAATCAGGGCGTTCCCTTCGGGCCGGGCTTTCGCCACTCGCTTCCCGATTTCTTACAATATATAAAATCAAGCTTTTATGTCGGGAGAGCTCAGACAATGGCTCAATCCCTAACGCTAATCCTCTAATCCATCAAATCCAGGATTCAAACCAGAATAATTTAGGATTAACTGTACTATTTCTATTGATGTCGTAAATTGCAGTACATGGACGCAAAGCAGGCAGAAAATAGGGAATGGTTTGGAGAATGGTTTGATACCGTCTATTATCACATTTTGTACAGCCACCGCGATCATCAGGAAGCAGAAGTGTTTTTGGATAATTTGACAGCTTTCCTCCAAATGAAAACGGGTGACAAAGTATTGGATTTACCTTGTGGAAAAGGGAGACATGCTTCTTACCTGCATGAAAAAGGATTTGCAGTGGAAGGCGCAGACCTCTCGGCAAACAGTATCCGCGAAGCCAAAAAGATGGAAGAAGAAGGACTTTCTTTTCGAGAGCATGATATCCGTGAGCCTTATCCTGCTTCCAATTTTGATTTTGTATTCAACCTGTTTACCAGTTTTGGTTACTTCGATACCAACTCAGAAAACGAAGAAGCTTTTGCTACACTGGTAGGAGCCATGGCTCCGGGAGGCGTGCTGGTGATTGATTTCATGAATACACATAAAATCATCCAACACCTCGTGGCCACAGAAATCAAACAGATACAAGGCATCACGTTTACCTTGAAGAAATATGTACGCGATGGATTCATCACCAAAGAAATTGCTTTTGAAGATCAGGGGCAGCATTATTTGTTTAAAGAAAGAGTAAAAGAACTTTATCCTGCCGACTTTGGTTCTTACCTCAGTCAATTCGGATTGAAGGCTAAAGCGGAGTTTGGAGATTATACACTCTCTGCTTACGATACCTTCGAATCAGATCGTTATATTGTAGTCGCAACAAAATTATAAATGGCTTTTAATTTTATTATTCTCTTCGCCACCTCTTTCCTGGCTGGCCTTTCCTTCTTCAAGATTGTTCGTTTGGACGAAGCCAAGTATAAATTATTGCTGGCGTTCAGTGGGTCTTATTTATTTGCAGTGACGGTTGTGCATTTGCTGCCTGAAATCTATCACCAGACGGAAGATGTACACTTCATCGGATTATTTGTATTGATTGGATTCTTTCTGCAATTGATGTTGGAGTATTTCACCACGGGTGTAGAACACGGTCACTTGCATGCACACGCTGGTCACCATCATCATCACGGCGGTGCAAACGGTTTCTTTTCGCTGGCTATGATTTTGTCTATTTCCTTTCACGCTTTGCTGGAAGGAATGCTGTTGTTACATCCTTCACATGCGCATGAACATGGCGATACGTATTCCTTGTTATTCGGATTGATCTTGCATAAAATACCGGAGTCATTGGCATTTGTTTTTGCCTTGGGAGAATACTCTTTCAGCAAAACGCAAAAAATATTGTTACTGCTAGCCTTTAGTTTGGCTTCACCATTGGGTATGTTGTTCAGTAATTTTGTATTTGATTTGCAAATATTCAGCAGCAGTGTATTCATGGCGTTATTCGCTATTGTTGCCGGAAACTTTCTGTACATTTCAACGACTATCTTTTTCGAAAACAGTCCAGATCATAAGATTCGTTTCAATCGCCTGGCGTTCTCGTTGCTGGGAGCTTTGCTGGCGTGGTTGTCGGATTTTTTAATGTTTTAGGGTTGGGTTATATTTTTTTATAAGGAAGAAGTAGTAATAAATAGTAGTAGATATAATTAAGTTGGGCGTGCCCCTTCGGGTCGGGCAGCACTCCGTGCGTAATCTTCGCACTCTCGTGCTCGATTATGCTACAAGTCCTCGCTCGGGTTGTACTGAGAACATGATCACACTTCCTGCCTCGCTGCGGGCTTTCCGCTTCTATCCCTCACGCAGCCTTCGTTAATTAATAGTTGCATTAGGGATTGAGGCATTGTTTGAGCTCTCCCGTCGCAACTAAGTTTCTAAAAGTATAAATGATTGATCGACGGGAAGCGAGTGCCGAAAGCCCGACCCGCAGGGGAATGCCCTAATTTTATAAGAAACATAAAGGATGATCATTGCTATCTTAAAAATAAAGACATCAATTAAAATAGACCAAAATATCTATCACAGATTAATTCTCAATCTCCTTTCATAAAATCTACTTCTCCATCTGTATCACTACCACCTGCTCCGGCTCCACAAACTGATTGGTACTTTTAAACAAGATGCGCGTAGCATCTGCGTCATAGCTCACCTTTAAAGAATCGAAATGCGTGTCGTGTGTAATCGATTGGTAATGACTTTTTTCAAACAACCCTTTTTTTTCAATGACATCCAATTGTGAGGGTCCAAGAAATCCGGCAAAGGAAGACTGTATGCGTAAGTTCTGATCTTCGTAATGAATTTTAGAAATCGGACAGGTCAGTTGTCCCCAAAGCGAAAGTACGATGATGGTTCCTATAAAGGGAACAATTAATACTCCTGCAACCATAATGGGTAGGCAGGAGAATGCGATAAAATATATTTTTTCTGCAAGAGAAATACTTTTTTTTGGAGCAAAGGGATAAAAGAGAATACCCGTAGTGATCAAACCAAGAATAATCAATCGGCTTGTCCAAATGCCTCGCAAGTCCAGAGCCATGTAATAATTTAGCAACACCAAAAAGATAATGAGGACAAGAAAACAATAATGTAAGCCCTTGACGTAAAGGCCTGCTTTCGCACTTAAGCGGAAATCTGTTTTTTTTAGCCACAAGTAAAGGCCTGCGCTGTAGATCAAAATAAAAATAACACTAAGAATAGCCGTTTTCATTACGCTTTTGTGTTTTAGGCCTATGATCTTCTAAAAAGTAAACTAAAGATCTTTATACAATTTACTAAAGATATCGAGTAGTATATGTTTAAACCCAAAAAAAATTGTATTTTAGACTAACTAGCTAAAAAATATCATGAAAACATTTACTCGACTCGCAGGGTTCTTTACCCTGCTTATTTTCAATGGAACACTCTTAATAGCACAACCTGCCATGATTAAAGACATCCGAAACGGGGGAACCGGAAGTGCATTTGCAAATCTGGTGGACGTAAACGGGGTAGGTTTTTTTGTGGCCAATGACGGTGGATTTGGTCTCGAACTGTGGAAGACTGATGGAACAACGAATGGTACAGTCATGGTCAAAGACATCAATCCCGGTATCAACAGCAGTACGCCGGATCAATTGGTGAGCTTAAATAACATATTGTATTTTACTGCCGATGACAGTGAACACGGTGTAGAACTATGGAAAAGCGATGGCACAGATGCGGGTACTGTGTTGGTGAAAGACGTTAACCCAACTGATGCTTCTGATTTCATGGCATTAAAAGGTCCTTTTTACCTGCGTGCGATGAGTAGTTACCTTGTATTTACCGCAGACGATGGTGTCAACGGCCGTGAAGTATGGAGAAGTGATGGAACAGCAGGAGGCACAACGATGATCAAAGACATCAATGCTACAACAGGCACAGGTAGCGGACCTTCCGGTTTAACGAGATTAGGTTCTACATTTTACTTTACAGCCAGCGATGGTACAACAGGAACAGAACTTTGGAAAAGTGATGGAACAGTAGTGGGGACTTCTTTAGTGAAAGATGTTTTTTCCGGAAGCACGGGGAGTAATCCGTTTTTCTTGGCCACGGTGAATTTCACCTTATACTTTACAGCCTCTGGTGGACCTTCAACGGGGTATGAATTATGGAAAACGGATGGTACAGCGGCAGGTACTCTTTTAGTAAAAGATATTAACCCCGGCTCTGGTAGCGGCGGGCCTGGTTATATGGTTAATGGTGGAAGTGGTATTGTTTACTTTATTGCCAACGATGGTGCCAATGGCGTAGAACTTTGGAAAAGCGATGGAACTGATCTTGGTACAGTGATGATAAAAGATATTAATTCCGGAATTGGTGGTAGTTCTCCCTTTAACTTAAAACTAATTGGTACGAATGTATATTTCAGAGCAACAGACGGGACCAATGGCATAGAGTTATGGAAGACTGATGGCACGTCGGTTGGTACAACCATGATCAAGGACATTAATCCCACAGGTGATAGCAATCCATCTTCTTTCGTATCGTCCAGTGGTATTATTTATTTTACGGCGGATGATGGTACGAATGGTTTTGAATTGTGGCAAACTGACGGTACGTCAACTGGCACAACTATCGTTTCGAACATCAATCCTTCCGGCAGCAGTAATCCGAATTATCTGACCAATGTCAATAACGTACTATTGTTTGGTGCAGATGACGGCACGAATGGATTGGAACTTTGGACGATCGACGGATCATTGGTTACCAGCAATGAGTCTGGTTCGAATGAGTTGACCAAACAAGTAAGTCCAAATCCAACGGCCGGTGAGGTAACTATTACCGGTGTGAAAGAAACGGAAACACTGATAATTTATAATAGCGTTGGCACATTAATCAATAGCTATCACGGTGTGGAAACAGTGGCTATAGATTTATCTACGCAGAGCAATGGCGTTTATATTGTACGTTCCAGTGAAGGCGGTTTTTTGAAAATCATTAAACAATAAATTCCTTTATACCACATTTCTTTGAAAAAAACTTCTGTCGCCAGGCAGAAGTTTTTTGTTTTATATCCTATGGGCATATGGTTGGGTATTTTATCCCAGTAATGTAGAGACTAGTACACGCTTCCTTTTTTGTATCTGCATAAACATCAGCTATTCTCAATGGCACAGGCTTTGTCTTAAAACAGAGCATCAATAATCAGATTGGAATAATGAGTAGTAGAAATTTTGATTCAGGTAATCGCCGGGGTTTTGCGGCAATGGATCCGGAAAAAAGAAGAGCGCTTGCTAAAAAGGGAGGTCATTCTTCTCGCAAAACAGAAGAGTCGCAAGAACCGGAATTAACAGAAACCATTGCAGCCAGAGGCTTCGCAGCGATGGATGAGGAAAAAAGAAAACAAATAGCAAGACGTGGAGGAAGTACCTCCCGCCGCAACAGGATTGACTGGAAGAATCAGGGGCCTGTTTTATAAGTATCAGATTTAAATGATCAGTCTATGAAAATAGTTTTACGTTTCCTTTTAGGAACTTTTCTCGGTTTCGCTCAGTACGGTTATTCCCAAACACTTCCTTCCAATTTTAGCAGAGTATTGGTAAGTGATGGATTCTCTTCTCCTACGGCGTTTGCTTTTACACCAAATGGTTCAGATATATTCGTTACACTGCAAGGTGGTATACTGCGCATGATTCAAAATGGAGTTGTTGTACAAGATCCCATCATCACGCTTTCTGTCATGAACACCGGAGAAAGAGGATTGATCGGCGTAACGGTTGATCCTGCTTTTGAGGATAATCATTATGTGTATTTGTATTATACGGTTCCGGCAGGGACTGAACGCACGGCTGCTTTCAATAAAATCGTTCGCATCACTTTGAATGGAACAGCAGTAGTAGAAGGAAGTTTAACAACTATTTTAGAATTGAATGACTTGAGTGCACAACATACCAATCACAACGGCGGTTCTATGGCCTTTGGTCCGGATGGTAAGCTGTACGTGGGTGTTGGAGAAAATGCTACAGGTACCAATGCGCAGAATCTGGATAATTATTTAGGAAAAATTTTACGCATCAATCCGGATGGATCTGTTCCTGAAGGGAATCCGTTTACAGGCAATGACGCCAAGTCAAGAATCTGGGCTTATGGTTTAAGAAATCCTTATTCGATCACCTTTGATCGTATATCAGGAAAGTTATTTGTAAACGATGTTGGTGAAAGCACATGGGAAGAAATCAATGATGCCACAACGGGGGGATTAAACTTCGGATGGCCGAACAAAGAAGGATTTTGTACGAGTAACTGCACGGATTATACACAACCGATACACGTCTATGGACATGCCAGTGATACGGATGGTAAAGGTTGTTCTATCGTTGGAGGTACGTTCTTTAATCCTATTTCAACCAGTTATCCGGTGAGTTACCGCGGTCAGTATTTCTTTAATGATTATTGCGGCGAATGGATCAATGACATCAGTGTTTCAAATCCTGATCAGCAATATCCTTTTGGTACTCATGTAGGAGGAGGATTGACTTATTTGTCCACTAGCCTTGATGGAGAATTGTATTACCTGAGCAGAGATGATCAATCGTTGTATAAGATTTCTTATGCCAGTTCATTTTCTCCTCCATCCATCAGTGATCAACCGGATGATCTGACTGTCTCTACAGGCGATCCGGCTTCGTTTAATGTGGGTGCTTCCGGCAGTGGGACATTGTCTTATCAATGGTATAAAAACGGAGAACCCATTGCTGATGCCGATCAATTTGCTTTTAGCATTTCGCATGCTGCTTCTACTGATCAGGGCATGTATAGTGTATTGGTATCCAGTGTAAATGGATCTGTATTAAGTGATGTGGCAATGCTTTCCGTTACCAATGCTACTGTAGTTGTTGATCCCATTAAAAATAATGTATTGAATGTATTTCCAAATCCCTCTTCCGGAAAAGTGCAAATCAGTATGGTGTCAAAGGGGAATGACTTTCTGGAAGTGAGTATTAGAAATGCACAAGGAGAAGAACTGATAAAACAACAAGTCTCCGCAGCGACTGCTGAAGTAGATCTCTCGTCGTATCCTAATGGACTGTATTTTTTGCAGGTTGAAGGCTATGGCGTAAAAGTGATCAAACAATAAAGAAGTCAATTACTAAAAAGGGCAGATACCTTGCATGCTGCAAGGTGTCTGCCCTTTTTTATTAAAATGAAAGAGTTTATTTATTGCTCAGCAGTATCGTCGTTCATATAATAACTCAAAGCGCCACTCGGGCATTTTTTGATCTGCTCAATGATGCGGTCGGTTGTAGAGCCTTCCATGGTGATCCATGGTTTTTCCATAGGTTTGAACACACTGGGTAAGCCATGAATATTGCTCCAGCAAATGCGTGAATGAATGCATGTGGACGGTTTCCATACAATCGTTACTTCTCCGTTGCTGTATTTTTTTGTAATGTCTTTCATTGGCATAAATTCTGTTATCGCTGCATTTTATCTTTTATAATAAAAAACCAGAGATGCTTTCTGAATGGTGTTGGCATTTAAGTAGAATCCTACCATAGCAGGATTGGTGTTTTTATCTAAACCCAGCTTGTCTGTTTTCAATGCATATACAGTAACAATGTATTGATGAAAGCCATGGCCTTCTGGAGGACAGGGCCCGCCGTAACCTGGTTTGCCGAAATCTGTCACACTTTGTATCGCTCCTGCGGGCAGAAGATTTTTTTCAGGATTGCCTGCATTGGTTTTCAATTCTTTGGTATTCGCAGGAATGTCAAACACTACCCAATGCCAGAATCCACTGCCTGTCGGAGCATCCGGATCGTATAGGTTGATGGCAAAACTTTTAGTGCCTTCCGGTATGTTTTCCCAACTCAATTGAGGAGACATATTGCCTCCTGTACAACCCATACCACTGAAAACCTGATTAGACGTGGCTTGACCACCTACATCGGTACTTTTCAACGTGAAGGTTTGTCCATAAGATACCGTACTTGCAAAACTGATCAACAGTAGGACGAATAGAATGTTTTTCATAAAGAATAAATTTTGGTTGAAAGATGGATAGGCAAGCTGTGTACTATTTGCCTCACATAACTAATTTATGAAATATTGAGTGCTATACAAGATGAACCGGCACTTTTTTGAAAAACATCCGGCGTGTTAACATGAGATTAATGTGACCGTGATTAATTAACATACTTTTAGCATGTCGCTGCATTATGTATTTCGATTTTGTTATCTTTAATCAACCAATGAAACGAGACATGAATAAATTATTTACACTGATTACAGGACTGCTTTTGATTTCATCTTTGTGCAGCGAAGCTCAAATTATTACTTTCGGTCCCGCCATTAGCGGACAAGTGTTGTGGGCGCAAGTCGACGGAAATAATATTTCTTCACAACCCATTCCCGCTTATTCATTGGGTGGTTTTGTACGAGTGAAGCTGCTTAAATTTTATATACAACCTGAAGTATTCTATGCCAGAAAGGGCGTAGACTTTCTGATTCACGACGCGTCTGCCAATCAGGATACCAAACAGGAATTTCGTTATGAAACAGTAGATGTCAATCTGATGTTAGGTTTGCAACTGTTTAAATTGTTTCACGATGACATCGGATTTCGCTTGCATACGGGTCCGGGTATGAATCATAACCTGGACAATAGCTATAAAGTGAATGGCGATAAAATTGACGAGAGTACCATTCGTTTCAAACCGAATACGTTCAACTGGCAGGCTGGGATAGGAGTGGATATATTGAATCGATTCTTTGTAGATTTTCGTTACGGGTTGATGTTGTCAGACATTGTAGATTCTGGTCCATACAAAGTTGTTCCTTATTTCGGTACCGTACAGGTTGCGTTCAAACTCATCAAGGATAAATAATAGTTCATTATTTTTAAACGAACAAGAGTATGCGTTGGCAAGGAAGAAGAGCGAGTGATAACGTGGATGACCGCAGAGGCGGTGGCATGGGAGGTAAAATAGCACTGGGTGGTGTGGGTACCTTGATTGTAATTGTACTTACATTGGTCATGGGCGGCAGTCCTTCGGATGTGATCAACGTGCTGAGTAATCAGCCAACGGAACAGCCTGTCGATACTGCAGGGCAAAGTGAACAGGCACAGTTTGTAAAAGTAGTATTAGGTGATACGGAAGATGTCTGGAATAAATTGTTTGAAGAACAATTGCATCGTCAATACGAAGAGCCGACATTGGTATTGTTCAGTGGAAGCGACCAATCCGGTTGTGGTACAGCGAGTGTAGCTACTGGACCATTTTATTGTCCGCTCGATCAAAAGGTTTATATAGATTTAACTTTTTACGATGAGCTAAAACAACGCTTCAATGCACCGGGAGATTTTGCTATGGCCTATGTGGTAGCCCATGAAGTAGGCCATCATGTTCAGAAGTTATTGGGTACGTCTGATAAAGTAAGACAACTGCAAAGCGGAGCGAGTCAAAAAGAAATTAATGCGCTTTCTGTGAAGCTGGAATTGCAGGCGGATTTTTATGCAGGAGTATGGGCACACTACGATCAAAAGATGAAAGACGTGTTAGAACCTGGCGATATAGAAGAAGCGTTAAATGCAGCAAATGCCATCGGTGACGATCGTTTGCAAAAAGAAGCCAATGGAACAGTGGTTCCGGATGCCTTTACGCACGGCACTTCCGAGCAAAGAATGTATTGGTTTAAAAAAGGATATGAGACGGGAGATATTGCACAGGGAGACACTTTCTCGAGTAATGAATAATTAGAGGGACGAGCTAGGAGCTAGGAGGTACGGACTATATCGTACCTCCTAGCTCCTAGCTCGTCCCTTACTTTTTCGACGAAGGAGCTTCTTGCTCTTCTCTTGGTCCTCTCAAGTGTATAATCAAACCATTGAGAAAGTTTCTCAGAATCTGATCTCCGCATTTTTTAAAATTAGGATGGTCTTCGTTGCGGAAGATGTCACCTATTTCACCTTTGCTGATATTGAAGTTGACGTGTTTCATAATTTCTATGATTTCGTCATTTCTTAAATGCAGGGCGACACGTAATTTTTTTAAAATGTCATTATTACTCATGTTGGCCATCGGTGCTTTGTTTAGCTATGGTTTTGAAGGGTATTTGATATGCGTTGGTATTGATGGAAATGTCTTTCACTATGTACCATCAAAAATACAATCCATTCCAGTCGGGTCATGGGCCCGAATCCTTTATGGATAAAGCCTAGACAAATGGGCGTGAGATCCGTTGTTTGTATCAGCTTATGAATATCTTTTCTAGCTGCAATAATTTTTGTGATCAGTACTTGTTGATCTTTTACTTTTCCCAAAGGAACAATGGGATCAGGCGCATTGATGGTTCTTGTACGATTGTTCATCACGGCTTCAATCGTAGCAATCTTTTCATCTGCCGGTCGTTGAGACGGTTCTGTTTCGCCTGTCAGAATATTGTAGATCAGTCTGTCCAATACATAAATATGTTCGGTCAATTGAGCGGCAGACCAACTTCCATCAGCAGGTTGTTGATCAAATAACGCGGTGTCAAAGTTGAGGATTTGCTCAATCAATGCATCGGTATTTTTATCTAAGTCTGACAACAAGTTTTCTCTAGTAGTAGGCATAGCATTACCGTATAAAAGGACCTGGTGGCAAGTATATGTTTTCAATGTATTCATTGACCGGCATAGAAGGAAACAAATCCAGGAAATGGACTTCATTGTCCTTGTGTTGGTAGGAAAAGGCAAATCCTTCTTTTGCGTAAACCGCGTAGTTCGCCGTTTTACCGGCTCTGGATCTTTCTTCTGTTTCTGGTTCTCCGTAAACTGAAAACAGTTCTTCTACAGACAAGGATTCTAATCCTTCTCCATAGATGTTCATAATGGCAAACTCTCCGGAAGGATAGAAGTAAACATGTGCCGATAATTTTTCTGGTTCGTCGATGAGTATAAGATTATCTAATTTATACTTATCGTTATCGATGTGAATCTGATCGGGCGTTATTTTTTTTGCTGCAATAAATTCTTTCAGTGTGAATTTTCTGAATTCAAGCCAGTCTTTGATTTGTTGAACGGTAGCGTTTGACATAGGATGAATAGTTATACTAGAAACTGTTAACGTAAAATTTAGAAAACAGGAATAAAGCAATCAGTCCAATTATACCAGCCGAAATGACAATTGTTTTTTTATTCCAGATGATTTGTTTTTTTATAGACAGTATAATGATTACAATGAATAGGAGCAGTATTAAAGGTACAGAAACAATACTGGTCATGTAAAGCATAAACAGGAAATTATCCGGAGAATCGCCAAGATCCATCCACCTGGTATAGAATGGTCTCAGATGCCATTGGTCTATGGTTAATTGCCATTTCTCTTCGTTGTCATAAATTTGCAAGTTTTTAACATCTTCCTGAAAAATGAAATAATAACCATTCCCTTTTCCAACGATGGCGTCGTGATAAAAATACCAGGTCTCTAATTGATGCAACTTGTCCCAGCCAATCAATACAGGTACTTCCTCGTCGTTGTATGGATCGCAATGACAGATGGTATGTCCTCCCGGTGTTGTAAAGCTTATTTCAGCTAGACCAATTCTTGCAAAGGACAAGGAACTATTCACTATTATAAAAAGAATAGCCAGGCAAAAATGAATATGAAATTTATGGCTTAGCATATTACTCCAACAAAAAGTAAACGCGATAGATCCAGGAAATCTGGTAAGCAATGAATGTTAGAGCAAACACTACATGAACCCATTCTTTTTTAGCTTGCATGACCAACACACAAAGAACGATATGCGTGCCTAGACTGAAATAATACTCCGGTCCAAGAGAAGAAAGGTAATTAGTACCTTTTAGGTTCGTATCTATAAGATCTAATACATAGGTAAGAGCAAGCGCACTGAAGAACCATTTCTTACGTGAATAGTAATAGTCTTTGAAGCCTTTGTATTCATCCAGCGCATTGGGAAACAACAGGTAGGCGCTGGCGTAAAACAATGTAGCATAAGCAATGAGAAATAAATATTTCAGAAAGCTCCATTGGTGAATTTCGCGTAAACTAAATTCCCACCACCAGAAATGAATGATGAGCAAAAAAAGAAAGGCTACCCATAACAGGTGTACCCAATATGCTTTGGTTTTGGTGGGATGAGCAATAAGTTTTACAATACCCTGTACGATGTGTGTGATACTCAGACCGAGTATAATACCAATGATCGTGCGTACGTGTACAAACTCATCCATGCTGCGAAGCTTAATTAGTTTTTCTTTTTTAGTTTTTCAAATAGTTTATCAAACTCTTCTGCCATGGCCAGGTACTCATCGCTCCAGTTGTTGGCTATACTTAATTCCTGAAAGGTACTGGTAGGCGCAAAGAGTAAGTTCAGGGTATCCAGTACCTCTTCATTGCCAGCTGTGAGTTTTGAAATGTATTCATCCAGTTCGTCACGTATTTCTTGCGGGTCATCGTAACTTGACCAGGAAGTATCGGCATCTTTTCCTGTGCGTGATTTGATCAGCTTCAGCATCTCAATCAATCGCGTGGTTTCTTTGGTCATGGTCATTTTTTTTAACAGAATAATTCCTGCGGTAACGCTATGATAAATTAAACATTTTTCTCAAACCAGGCAATACCGTATTGTCCCATCCTTTGGCAAGGTGTGCACATCGTCTTGAATCTTCGTTGAAATTTTCAATTGTAATCGATACCTCTGTTTTATCATATTTCTTTAACAGTTCAAAGGTGACGTGCAGGTAATTATCTGCAATGTCTTCCAAGCCGCTACTGAGGTCAAGCAGTGTGTATTTTAATTGCTCGTTTTTGATAATGCTGATGATGGAACCTTTTTCAATGACGTCAACTCCTTTACGTTTGCCTGTCCAGGTAATCGGACCGCCTTTGACCCAAAAGGAAGTGACATCGTAGTTGAACATGTACTGCTTGATCAACTCAGGTGTGGTCAATGCTTCCCATACCTGATCGGGTTTGGCATTCAGGATGAGCGTGCGTGTAACGAGGTGGTCTTGATTATTCATGTGCGCCATACTGAATTTTTTTAAGCGGATTTTTAATGAGAAGCAAAATCGCCGCAGGTTTTCATTCTGAAAAATCCTGCGGCGATTTCTATGTATTTGAGCTTTAACTAAACCAATCCTTCAATGTCAACATTTTCATTGACATCAGCCTGATAATCTATTTTGTCAACACTAAAACCAAACAAGTTTAAGAAGTCATTTTTGTAACCTTTGAGATCGCCTATGTTTGGTAATGTCTCGGTATTCGCTTGCTTCCATAGCTCCGCTACTTTGCTTTGAACGTCTTCACGCATTTCCAAATCGTCAATGCGGATTCTTCCTTCTGCATCTGTAGGTACCGCTTTGCCAGTATACAGGCGCGCCTGGAACAACCGTTGAATTTGTTCGATACAACCTTCGTGTATACCTTCTGCTTTCATGACTTTGTAAAGCAATGAAATGTAAAGAGGAATAACAGGAATGGCAGAGCTGGCCTGAGTAACCAATGCTTTATTGACAGACACATACGCTTTGCCGCCGATGTCTTTTAATTTATTGGTAATCGTAGCAGCAGTTGATTCCAGGTGATCTTTTGCACGTCCGATGGTTCCTTTGCGGTATACCGCTTCCGTCAAGGCAGGACCGATGTAAGAGTAAGCTACTGTAATGGCATTTGGCGCCAGCAAGTTTGCTTTTTTCAACTCGTCCATCCACATGTCCCAATCTTCACCGCCCATAACGGCAACTGTATTTTCGATGTCTTCGGGAGTGCAAGGTTCGATGGTAATGTTAGAAACAATACCGGTATGGAAATCCACTGTTTTGTTGGTGAAACTGTTTCCGATCGGTTTCAACACCGAGCGATGTGTAACGCCAGTCTTAGGATTGGTTCTCACAGGAGACGCCAAACTGTAGATGACCAGATCTACCTGACCTAAGTCAGCTTTGATCAGGTCTATTGTTTTTTGTTTTACTTCATTAGAGAAAGCATCACCGTTAATGCTTTTTGCATACAGGTTTGCTTGTTGCGCTTGTTTTTCAAAAGCGGCAGTATTGTACCATCCCGGAGAACCTGGTTTGCCCGGTTGCGGAGGTTTTTCAAAAAAGACACCAATGGTAGAAGCGTTGGAACCGAACGCACTCGTAATTCTGGAGGCCAAACCAAAGCCTGTAGAAGCTCCTATGACCAATACTTTTTTAGGGCCATCAATGGCGCCTTTTGATTTTACATAGTTGATTTGATTCACTACGTTTTGTTCGCATCCCTTTGGGTGAGAAGTCAAACAAATGAATCCCCGCATTTTAGGTTCTATGATCATGTTTTTTGTGTTGTTGTGCTGTTTGTTTAGTATTTGATAAAAGCCCTGATACTCGTATACCGGAAGTAATCAATTGATAAAGTTACCAATTTATTTGTCAACCACATAGCATTGTGTAGGCTTGTTTTTCAACATTGTGAGGTATGTTTAGCGGTTATTTTGGTTATATAAACATTTTATATAGGTGTGCATTTGCTTGAAGTAAATTATAATTGAATAAGTGAAGTTTATTAGTAAAGAAAGGATTAGGGCGTTCCCTTCGGGCCGGGCTTTCGCCACTCGCTTTCCCGCTGAAAAAGCGGGAAGAGCTCAAACAATGGCTCAATCCCTAACGCGGGTCAGTAGATAAGAACAACCAAAATCTGCTAGACTCTAGCTCAAACAATTGGCTTAGGGATGCGAAGGGGAAGCTCTCCCGCGCATAAGCGCTGTATGAAACAGTCAGAATTTTGCGGGAAGCCGAAGCGAAGCGGAGCCCGAAGCAGCCCGACCCCGCTGTACTGCAGCTAAGATAAGTTTATGGATGAAAGCGGGGAAAGCCCCTTAAAATACAGCTAACTATCGCTATTCTATAATGTATAAATATTACACACACTCACCTTGCAAAAAACTAATCATTAATACTGCTCGCGGTAAAATCTATGCTCTTCATTTAAGATCAATTTATTTTCATTGAACCAGGCCACAAAATCTTCCCATTTGGTTTTGTTATCCGTTCTCCATTTGGAAAAGGTTGCTTCTTCACCTTTTCCTAATAGCCAATAGTTATAGGCTTCGAAGTGTCCGGCTTTTTTGAGTTGTTGCTGGTAGTCAAAAAGTACATTGGGATATTTTTTATCGTTACCATTTTGATAATAAACCTCGACAAACTTCGACCGAATATTGTTCAATGAAACAAGGTCTATTTTTTTCTCTTGTAGAATAGCCATGGTCATAGTCATTTCATAAACGAATGTTCCATAAGGCATCTTCATTTCGCCACCTTTTTGCAGATCGTTGACATCCATGGTCGCTGGTTTAGAAAAACTCACAGACATCGAAGTATCCGAAGTAAATTTGATGCCTCCTTTATACGTGTCATAGAGCAATTTGCTGATCTCTCCGGTACGTTTGCTGTTGCGTTCGAGGTTGATGAAGATTTCTCCATAAAGCATCCCCCAAACCTTTTCGGTAGAACTGCAATAGATGCGTGCTGCCCAGTAGTAATTAGAGGCAAACTGTGGAGCTACCTCTATTCCTTTCTCATAGTAGGAGAGTGCTTTTTCATAGTCTTCTTTGAAGAGCTCCATGTTGCCTCTTTCCAGATGAAGACTGCCCGATGTTGGAAAACGTATAAGACCATCGTTATACGTGGCCAATGCTTTTTCTTTATTGCCTAACAAGTCGTAAGAGTTACCGGCCAATTGGTATACATTTTCATCGGCTGTTTTCTGTTTCATCAAAGGCTCCAGGTATTTGAGCGCTTTTTTATAGTCCTTTTGAATGTAATAAGCATAAGCAATTTCGTAAGGATAGGTGGTACTTTTAGCATCAAGTTTTTGCGCTTCTTCCAATAGTTTAATGCCTTCTTCATACTTTCCTTCGTCTACCAGTTGAATGGCTTCTTGACCTTTAGCTGTCGCTTTATCTTCATTGGATTGTGCTTGCAGTTGTTGGTTACCCAATAAAAAAACAAAAAGAAAAACAAAAAAGAGTGACGTCTGTTTCATAGAGAAAAGTAAAAAGGTATAAAAAGGAAAGCCCATGCTTAAAGGCAGATACGACAAAGGTCAGTAAATGTTCTGAATTTTTACTGACCTTTATCGATGGTGTTTTATTACTTCTTGTTGACGAGACGCCGACAAGAAGTAATAGAAAAGTAGGAGGAGGCTACTATTTGATCGGTACAGATACTCTTGTTTGATCCCATTCCATGATCATTTTTAGCGTATCCGTGTCATCGAAAGAAATGGTAAAGAGCTCTATTGTTTCGGGATTATGCTGTACCGGTACTTTTACTTGTAAAGCATCGTATTCAGCCTCGCGGCTTGCTTCTCCTCCATACGTAATACCCCAACCGTATTGCTTGGTGTTAAAAATAACAGTCCATTCTTCTTTGCCGGGAATGGTCCATAAGGTGTACTTACCTGCAGGTAATGTTTTACCGTCTATCTCTATTGCCGTGTCTGTGCTGAAAGTGGTGGCTTCGTTGGCACCGGTACGCCATACTTTATCGTAGGGTACAAGCAAGCCAAAAATAACTCTGTCTTTTTTAGAAGGTCGGCAATAAAAAACGGAAAGAGCTTTACCGTCTTTTTTATACGATACGGTATCTTCCGGACTTGCCTTCTTGGTTTCATATTGCATGAATTTAAATACTAAACCTAAAACCAATGCCAAAGAAGCCAGGGTGATGAGTGTCCATTTTAATTTTTTGTTCATAAAAAGGGTGGTTTTTTGTTGTTCGAATATACTAAACTGTAGCAAAATAAACGGTCGTTCAGCTTAAAACTTGCCTTCAGAAGCTCTTTTTTGAAGTATAAAAGACTGTTTGCCAGAAATAAAGTAGAAAAGAAATCATATCTCGTATTCAACAAGCATTTTTCCATGTTCACACAACGCTAACCTTGAGTTAACAATTTGGTAATACAAAACCACGAATCTTGCATTAACAAAAGGTACAAACGTAATGGACAAGAAATTTTCGCGCTAGCTTCCGCTAGAGTGATGATTATACCCCTCTGGAAACAGAAGGATTCGGTATGATCGTTCCCTCCAAATTTTACGAAACGTTCCTGCAACCTGCAACCAGGGGGCATGAATCTTTTCTATCCTTACCGTTTGATTATTAACAAAACAAAAGGTCGAACTATTATGTTGAAAAAAGGAATCTTGGCATTGCTCTTAAGCGTGCTATTTGCAAGCAGCTACGCGCAAACAAGAAACAATTATTACTCTACACTTTGGTGGAACGAAGTGAATTTTAAAGGTAATATAGGAAAGAAAGGTTTTTATCAGGTAGACTTTCAATACCGCACGACCAGTGATGCTACAAATAAAGTAGATGGCGATTACCACAACCCCTTTAAGAACATGATGCAAATGCAATTTCGTCCGTTCTTTGGTTACTACATCGCAGACGGTTTGAAATTGAGTATAGCACCGGGTATATCCCCTACATGGAGCAACTGGAGAACGTCTTCTCCTAATTTTCAAATGGAATACCGTTTGACCGTACAGTTACAATCGGATCATAAATACGGAAGAGTTACCCTTACACACAGAAGTCGTTTTGAATACCGCATGGGTGGCACAGCCGTCGATTCTAAAAACAGTGCAGGTGATATGTTCAATGATAAGGCATGGTCTTACGATGTATCCAAAGAACGTTACCGTTTCAGGTACATGTTGCGCGCTCATGTTCCGTTGAACAATAAAAGCATTGACAAAGGAACATTTTACCTTAACATATACGATGAATTGTGTACGGCCTTTGGTAGCAACGTACCTTCCGGACAATTGCTGGATCAGAATCGTTTCAATGTAGGATTGGGTTACCGATTTGCCAGAGACATCCGTGTGGAGATTGGTTACTTGCAACAGATACAATTCTACGATGCGTCTACACCTACATCAGGCCCCGTAACCAATGCGTTTCACAACAACGGTGTTCAGGTCTTCCTGATTTTTAATGACATGAAAAAATTATTCAAAGGCGAAGCTGCTCCGGCTCCCAAACAATAAAAAACAATACCATCATAAAAAAGAGCGATGATCCATCGCTCTTTTTTTATGACTATTTATAAAATAATTGACTGATGTCTCGTACGATAGAGTAAATGAACATCAACAAGAGAAGATTAAAGCAAATGATTCCCAGCAAGTACAATAGCCGTCGCTTAGTGGGATCTTCTTTTTTGATATAACTTTTTGCTATATAAAAGAGTCCGATCGGCGCAAGGATCATCATGACAAGTATAGGAATACCCGCTATCGAATCCCTGGTGTCAAAATCAAGAGGAATGAAACGCGTTGCAAAAGCAAAAACGATTGCAACAATAAAAGTGAGAGCCATGAATTTCAAGAGAATCTTTGCTCTCTTGAAATTTTTATTGTTTTCTTCGAAATGATCCAGCGTATCGTTCATGATCCTATTGCTTTAAAAGCAGACACCTACTTTTTAATCGTAATGGTACTGACCAGCTTCTTCAATTCTTTTTCCTGCTCTTTTTCGCTGAAAGATATAATGAAGATGAGGCTGAATCCTTTGAGTACGGTACAGTAATAAACTTGAGAGATATCGGTTCCCAGGTAAGTAATCTTTGTAGTCATTTTATAGAAGTCTGTTCCATTGATGACTTCTTTCTTGAATTTTTCATCGATGTGCTTATACTTGATTTGTGATTTTGCTATAAATTTTCTGGCTTGAAATAAATAATCGCTTCCTGTTTTTACACCGGGTGCCTGCTTGATATTTTCTGCCATCAAAGCGAAACTGGGATTGAAATCAACGGCGCTGCCCACTTCGTATTGATATGCCATAAACAATTTGGCAGAATTGACATCAGATGCTTTTACTATGGCTTTCATTGTCTCATCATCACCGGCTATCAGTTCTTTTCCTTTCTCATGGATCGCTTCCATTTGCTCTTTGGTTTGTACGGACCAATCTTGCGGAACATCTACTTCCAGTTTGAAAAAATCATTGGCGTATCTCCCATTGTCCAGCTTGCCGTAATCAAATACTTCATCTGCTTTCTGAGCTTGTGTCTGTATAGAAAATAAAAGGAAAAAAATAATCGAGGATAAAGAGCGGTTGAATTTCATACGTGTTTTTTAAATTATGATTTTGGTGTTTGACTCAATAAGGCAACTAAAGGAACGATGACTATGATCCAAAGCATGCCCAACAAAAAGCGCAGGCCGGCAAAGCCTGCGTATCCACGTTGCACCAAATACTGTTTCACCAGCACCGCGAAAGGCAAACACAAGGGCCACAGCATAGAAATAAGAATGGCACAAGGCCACACGCTGTCTCCTCTGACACGGGTAAATAATCCCATTTTTTGCAGTAAAGCCAGTATAACTGCTCCGGGTAATCCGGCCAGTAACATCCCAATCACAATCAATACAAAAGCGATGACAATGCTGATGATAAATTCTTTTTGAACGGGTTGAATGAAAGTCAGGAAGGTATGTGCTGCTTTTTCACTGAAGGCAATGATTTTATAAATCAATCCACTTTCTTCTTTTTGTTTTTTCAACAAGTAAATAAACAGGATGTTGTAAATAACATACAGTCCTACTACCAATAAAATTCCCTGTCTGATTTTACCACCGACAGATGCTCTGGTAAAAGAGTGGTCTGTTAAATACATGACGCAGTAGAGTACAAAAAAACAGTTTAGAAGTAAGATGATGATAAATTTCATGCCGTTAATCTATACAATTAATCTTGCTGTTTCAAGCCAGGTATTTAATATACCCAATTTTAAGTAGGAGATTATTTTGTTTAGTACAACTGATTTCTCAAAATTCTTTTGATGAGTTGTATCGTTGCTCTGCTCACCTGACCTTTGTGTTTTTCTACGATTTCGTTTTCAGACAACTCTTTTTCCAGGTCGTTGACTACATGCAGCCATTTGCTTAAAAATTCGGAATTAGGTGTTTGGTATTTTAACAGTCGCCGAACGGTTTCAATAATGGTTTTACTCACTGTACCTTCGTGATGATCCCATATTTCCTGCGTAGTAAGGCCAAGTTTAAAATCCTCTACGATCTTGGAATAATCAGAGAGGTATTTTTCATTGGCTTCCATGACTTGAATCAAAACATTATTGCTGTATTCTATATCAGGATATTTTTTGGTTTGCTTTTGTAATTTGCCCAGCGCATAATTTCTGGCGATGTTATCGCAAATGATCAACTCGTCCGGCGACAATTCAAACCATTCTCCTTTCACCCGTTTGTGTTGAAACACAATGTGCAAACTTTCTTCTAACTCCGCTATGTTCTCTGCCGGGTATTGGCGCACAATGCGAAAGACAACAGGCAAGTGCGTATGATAAGCGGCCAAACGTTTTTGCAAGTCCTGGGTTTGACCAATCTTGTGAAGATTTTTTCCAGTCTTCAAAATGTACACACACTTACCCGGTTCTATTTGTTCCATGAGTCAGCCTATTATTTTGTCAACTCTTTATACAATGCATCTAAATTAACAGGCTGATCATTTAGTTGTAATGTGTTTCCGATCGTAGTCAGTAATTTCTTTTTATCTTCAAAGTCATTTTTCTTGCGCTCCATAGGCACATTAAGATTCATGATCTGATCAAAGCAAATAGTGGTCAGGTAAATTTGTTTTCCTAATTCTTTATTTGACTTGGGCATGTCATAACTCCAGAACAGAAAGAGTTTTCCATTCAGTTCTATCCATTCGCTGATTGATTTTTTGTAGTCTTGATGAAGTTCTTGTTTAAAATAATTGAGTTCATAGTTCATATAACCTGTCAAGATCTGTTTTTGATCGGCTATACTCAGGTGATCGAAATCAAGCTTTTGCGAAAAGGGTAGCACTACTGCTTGAAGTATACTCTGATCCAACATAATGAAAGTAGGATTTTCGGTGGGTCTTAGATTGGGAGAAACCAGTTCCAAAGTAAAGGAATGTTTTTCTCCGTTGTACACGAGTATTGCGCCTGTCTTTGTTTGCATCAAGGCCGGTTCAAATTTTTCGGCTGTATAAGTTTGTGCAAAACTGTATGCATTAAATAAGAACAAGGCTATGAATAAAAGTGGTCTCATGATTTTAAATGAAGTAAATTTATAATTCCGGTTTTCTCCGATTAGCTTTGATGGTTTTCTGTTTTGATTTTCCTTCGAGTCGTTTGGTGACAGAAGATTTTGTAGGTTTCGTCGCTTTGCGTTTTTTCTGTACTTTGAAACAAGCCGTGATCAGTTTGTAAAACTTCTCCGTGGCTTTTTCTTTGTTCTTCAACTGACTTCTATCTTCTTCACACACTATACGCAGCTCACCTTCCTGGCTGAGTTTGGCAGCAAGCTTTGTCAGGAGCACTTCCTTGACTTCTTCTTCGATGAGTTTTGATTCTGCCGGAGTCCAGTACAATTCTATTTTTGTACTGACCTTGTTGACGTTCTGACCGCCTTTTCCTCCTGAGAGCGAAGCTTTGAAACGCACCTCTTTCAGGATACCCAGGTTTTCCCAGGTTGCTGTTTTTTGGTAAGAAGAGAATGAAAGTGGAGTCATTAGAAACGTCTATGAATTAAAATTACTTAATTCATAGACGATCTCAAAGCTTTTGAAGACTATATCGGTAGGGCAGAGATTATAAACCGCATTATGCCTTTTTCTGCTTTCTGGCATGAAAGGCAAGGGTATCATTTCTTTTTTTGATTTCGTTATGTGTAGATAGATTGATAAACACAACAATAAGCGGAACGATACCAAAAGGAATATAATAGACTAAAACAAAAATAACTAAAGGCATATAGTCGAGTACATTGTTTTCAAATATGCTGAGCATAGATAAACCACGGAATAAGATCCATAAGGATATCAAAGCAGAATAAAATCCGGTAAACAAGGTAAGTCCTGATAAGGTAATGGTGTTGTGCAATGCTTTTTGTTCATCGTCCAAGGTATTCTTTATGACGGGAAGGTATTTCTTATACCGCATTGTTTTGGAAGCAAAAAAGACCAGACAGGCCCCACCTAAAAAATTGAATAGAATGATATAAGGCGTGTTGATTGGATTGTAAATATTAAGTGACATTCCTCCGAAATTAAACTTCACTTCATCCAGCGCTCCGAAACATTTTAAAATGCCGGACAGCAATAAAATAATTCCGTAAATGATGGTGAGGATATTCACTGTTTTTTTCATCATAGGTCTTATTTGACTAAGTTATAAGTAGCGATTTTTTGATTGTCTTTTTTGATAATCAACACGTAAGCACCGGCTTTAAAATGTTCTACATTGATCTGTTCCGATTGTTTGAAAGAGTTTTTGTATAAAGCCACACCATTTTTGTCGTATAGCTCGCAGGTCAGTTCATCCGGTATACCGGATGAAAGGGTAAGAGATGAGGTCATCGGATTGGGATATACCGAAATGGAAACATCTTGTGCACTTTCAATCGCCGTGACAAGAATGCTGATGCCATTGGAAGGCGTAGCAGAAATGCAGGTAGACAAAACGCTGCTGATATATACATAGTTTACCGCTTTAGCCGTGTAGATGCCATCTGCAAGGGCTGTATAATTGCCGGTGGTAGATTCGTTGATGATGGTGCCATAATCTCCATCGAGAAAATACCGCACACTGTATCCGTCGATTGTAGTTACTACACTCAGGTCCTGGTTGGTATTGGTGATGGTCAGTATGGGAACATTTTTTACGAAATAGTTTTGATCAGGCACAGGGAAAGTACCGAATCCGGAAACAGCTACACTCCCTCCGATTTTCCAAGTGGAAGCGGCCCCAAAGGCAATGGCATCCAGCGTGTATGTTTTGGTTGTACCCACTGCAAATCCATCGGTATAGTTTTGTGAAAATGTTTTGACCACAGTACCGGAGTTATCCTTGAGTGTAATGGTGATGGTATAACTAAAGCCAGCCGGAATCGTTGTCTGATTGTTAGTGGCAGATACCAAAACATCATGCGTGCTGTTTGCGCAAGCGTATTTCGGTGTGGTCGTATAACCGACTTGCGCGAGGCTGATGAAGCTGATGAGAGAAAGGAAGAGGAGCAAAATGATTTTCATAGCCGAGGAGTAAAAATTGTAGGTGTTAATAATATACTAAAAAAAATAAATAATTCAAAGTGGGTACAGTCAATAGTGAATATACATCATCACATTAAATCCTCAGGAGCTTATTTAACAGCCATAAAAAAATTCACAATCTCTTCTTCCGCCTTAAAATCCTGACATACCTTACCGATTATATCCTTGGAAAGGTATTGCTGCCCACCCGGCCAGGTATGACCTCCGTTATTGACTTTGATGAATACGAAACGTGTACCGGAACACTGATACGTCGTTTTTACCGCAGTACATTTATCGCCTTTTTCGTGATTGGGTAAGGGATGCGCAATAGATATTTCCGGGCAGGTGTTCAGGGTTTTGATCTTATGCACGAGATCGTGTGTAGAGATGAAATGATTTTCTTCGTTTCGTTTGGAACGGCTGATGCTGCCGTGTCCTCCATCGAAAGGAAGTAGCGGATCGTCTGTGCCATTGATGAGCAATACAGATGTTGGATAAAAAGTATAGGTGTCAGCAATGGATAAGGGAATACTGGCACATACCGGAGCAATGGCTTTGAAACGGCCGGATAATTTACTCACAAGAAAGAAAGAGAAAATTCCGCCACGTGAAAGTCCTGTGCAAAAAAACGAAGCAGAGTCAGCGTGATAATTTCTCACCAGTGTATCCATTAACACGGAAATGAATTTGACATCGTCAATGTCTTGTTCATTTGCCATACCGCCAACCCCTTTCATGCACCAGCTTTTGTTTATAGCATTAGGGTACACAACAATGAAGTTATATTTATCAGCGACGGTATTCAAGTTGTAGAGAGCCGGCGTATTTTCATAATTCCCTCCGCCTCCGTGCAGGGCAAAGATCACGGGATAGATACCGGTAGAGGAATAACCGGGCGGTAAATGAATCAGGTATTCTCGCTGTAACTGATCGATGGGTATTTTTCTTTGTAAGTCGGTTCCCTGAGTATATCCTTTTGACTGGATCAGGAATAATAAAAAAATAAAAGTACCGGTACTGTAAAATAGCTGCAGAGATTTCCCCAAGTGCTTGTGGATAATCATCAACAGTTGAAGGACAATTAGTTCAAACGGAATGAATCTTATTGTGCCATGAGCATTGCCATTGCCAGGTAATACACGCCTTTTCATAAAAAGCAGCTCTCTCATGACTCTTGGGTTGAATGATACCTTTGTTATTTTGCAATATCTGATCCAAAAGAGTTGAAAGAAGAAATAGTTCCTTACCTGATGGGCTTACATCATCCATCCACAATTTCAAAAATAGAGTGCCTTAAAAAATAAAAAAGCCACGCAGTATTTCCGCGTGGCTTTTTTCATACTATAATTGCGATCAATACTTAACAAAAGAAACATGCGCCGCATGCAAAGCACCTTTCATGTTGACAAGGTATGTTCCCGGAAGAAGCATGGAATGATCTATTTTGATCAGATGAGTTCCCTCTGACAAGGAGCCACTCACTACTTTGCTAATTATTTTACCTGAAAGATCGGATAAGTAAATTTCTACCTCATCGTCTGCACTCAGCTCAACGGCAATAACAGAGGCATTGGTTACCGGATTCGGATAAACAGATAACGATGTTGTACTCTCTACGTTCGAAGGAGAGTTATCGAGTCTGGAATTGCAGGTTCCCTGGCTTGTCCAAGGTTGTCCGCTTCCTGCACCTCCATTGTGTGTGCTTGGTGTATCTCCTTGCGTCCAGAAATTGGCAATGTATTTAATACCCAGGTATTGTACGGTCATTCCACTGGTATAAGCGGTTGTTGAAACCCAAACTGGTGCTGTACATGTTCCACCAGCAGTTACTGTGATGTTCACAACAGATGATGTCGTACTGACCACGGTTGATTGGTTATCGTATGCCTTTGCTTTAAGGGCATAAGTACCCGTTGCAACGCTTGTCCAGACATAGCTGTAAGGACTGGTAAGATCCGTTCCCAATAAAGTAGTACCATTATAAAATTCTACTTTACTGATTGTTCCACCAGTCTCTGATGCTGTCGCATTAATAGTGATGGAAGCCGGAGCTGTAAAGCTCGCGTTATTAGCGGGAGAGGAAATGGAAACAACAGGAGCCAGTGGTGCAGTAACTGTCACATTTACGGCCGCCGATGTAGTATTCACTACGGGTGACTGATTGTCATAAGCCTTCGCTGTCAAGCTGTAGCTACCGGTTGTAACACTATTCCAGGCATAGCTGTATGGGCTGGTAAGGTCTGTTCCCAATAAAGTGGTGCCGTTATAAAATTCTACTTTACTGATCGTGCCTCCGGTCTCTGCTGCTGTAGCATTGATGGTGATGGAAGCGGGTGCTGTGAACGTAGCATTATTGGCAGGAGATGAAATTGAAACGGTAGGAGAAACACCGGCAATTGTTATCGTGAAGGCTTTGTCTGCATAAGTATTATCATACTCTGTTGCACGAATGGTAAAATTATAAGTAGCGTTCGTAGTCGGCGTGCCTGTGATGGCTCCGGTGAAACTGTCCAAACTTAACCCAGCCGGTAAACTGCCGGATAAGACCTGGAAATTGTAAAAAGGAACACCGCCTTTCGCTGTTACTGTTTGATTGTATGCAGCTGTTTTACTACCGTTGGGAAGAGAAGTAGTTGTAATACTCACCGGCACAAAAGCAGAAGTGGTCTTCAATGTATAACCAACGGCTTGCAATACCAACAAATTGACTTTCGTGATCAACCATCGGCCATTCGGCACAAAAGCAGCGTATTCACTACCGAATACACCTCTTTTACTGATGCGGTCTACCAACTTCAAGGCATCGTTAGTTTGTCCGTTCACAAAGTGATCGCTGGCATCGATCGGAATGTTAGCACCTTGATAAGCTACCACGTTGGCATCGTTGATGTAGCCTTGTGTTTTGTATGTTTGAAATGTCGGATAGTTTTGGTTGAAACTCAAGGCATGTCCCATTTCATGCATGGCAATGGAATACAAGTCATGTTGCTGGCCGTTATAATTGGTGGCTACATACCAGGTATCATCGGTAATGGAAGTGTTCCATCCTAAGGTATTATAGTTCCCCTGGTATTCTGTTTCGAAGGTACCTGATTTTCTGAGTTGTGTAGCAACACCGGCTCGCGTTTGAAAACCCGAAGTCGATGGAGCGCCACCGGAGCGGTACACGTCATCATCAAAACCATAAGCATACAAGAGATAACCTGTATAAGCATTGGCATTGTTGATCCAGTTACCGCCGTTGGTATAATTATCGTTCCAGATGAAGGATTGTTGCGTTCCGGCTGGTACCGCATCAAAATTATTGCTGGTTAGAAAATAAGCCCAGTCTTTAGAAGCTTGTTCTACAATGGTTTTATTAATGGCCGTGTTATAAAAATTATAACGGGTGTCTTGTGAGTAATCCATCGTAATGTTGAACTCGAATGCAGGTGTTACCGGATCCTGATCGATGACTTTAATCGGAAAGGTTTGTGTACCCGAACCGGTAATGGTCAACGTATAGTTCTCATCTCCCGCACCGCGGTCCGGGAAAATGGCAAGGTAGAAATCTACGGGATTCGTATTGCTAAAGGTAATCGTCTTAGAAGGACCGGATGAGCCGGGGGTATAAGTACTTGTTACCAAATCGAAGTACAAGCGCGGATGATTGGCGCTGACCGTAATGGTCAATGGGGCAGAAGGTGGTGTAATGGTCAGCTTGATGGCGGGGTTTGCCATGTAGCCTTCCCAGTCGACCAGTGTAATAGTCTTCCCCGATAAATTACGGCCAAAAATATCTTTGACCGTTACTTGTGCATGAACCGCCGCTGCGTGAAGCAACAGGAGTATCATCATGAATTTCATTCTTGCCATAGTGCTGTTAGGAGTGTAAGGGATTGTTAGAATAACCAATCGGAAAAATATACTCTTATTTTTTTTGAACAAATAAGAATTGAGTTAACGGTAAAAATACTGAGTTAACGGTGGGTTGGATATATTGGTATGGATGAATCGTCTGCGTTACGCCGGCAAAGAGAATATTAAATTGCTACACCCTTATTTCTTATAAGATGTGTAGCAATTTAATTTGTGTCAAGCCTATCAATTCACTTTCATTATTTTTCTGCGTGCTCCATTTTTATACACAACAATTGCAGGTGTGTTGGATTCGATGGCATTCATTTCTTTTCCGGTGATATCGAAAACTTTTACAATCTCCAGGTTGGTGTCAGGATTTTCATCGGTAGGATTTTGAATGCCTGTTACATATTCAGTATAAGGTACGGCTAAACTACGGTAAGGATCGGTTCCAATCTCGGCGACCGCGTCTGTATTATTGCTCAGGTTGTATTTCCACAAGTCTGTATCCTGAAACAAACCTACCAATTGATTATTGGCAGGATCATAATACACATGGTACAAATCATAATAGCTACCCATAACAGATGATACGCCAAGTGATGTGATAGTTCCACTGGCTAAATCGATTTCCTTGATTTCATAGTAGTTGTTTGTTTCGTTCCAGTAAATCAAATAGCCGGATGTATAATTGACAGTGAAATTACGGTATAACAGACTGCCTAAGTCTTTAATGGCATCAGTATTGGTGGTGAGATTGAATGTCCACAGGTCTTCAGTTTGGTACAAGCTTACTAACTGGTTGTTTAATTCATCATATGCGACTTCGTCCAAATCGTAGATGCTGGATAATGTAGTGGATGTACCAAGAGGCGTAATGGTGTAAGAATTCAAATTGAGCGATTTGATTTCGTAATTGGTGTTGGTCTCATTCCACAAAATTAAATAAGAGTTTTCAACGCCCACAAACAGATCGCGGTAGTTGTCACTGCCTAACTCTATTACTGCATCCGTATGGTTGGTCAGGTCAAATGTCCAGAGGTCCTGGCTTTGATACAGGGCCACCAGTCTCAAATTATTTTTGTCATAGTAGATTTCATCCAAATCGTAAATGCTGGTGATGGCGGTAGAGACGCCCAGATTGGTCACTGCACCAGTGGAAAGATTGACAGATTGAATTTCGTAATTGCTGTTTGTTTCGTTCCACTTGATGAGATACCCATCCGCAAAACCGAAGTGTGTTACAAATAACAATAAAAAGGAGAGTAGTAGTTTTTTCATAGGATAAGGATTATAGTACCTGAAAAGAAGGATGCTTGATGCATGACAAGATAGCTAAAAGGATACCCTTGTTCAATAGTCATTTTTAAGTAGATTTTTGTCAAAGTATTTGCAGCTGTTGAGTGCTAATTTCTTTGAGAAACAAACGTATTTCAGTTTTTATTGGGACTGGAGTAAGCAAGCCTTAATTGACATACCCATGTATGCCTAGTTTCAACCGGTCTCCCATCTTTTCAACAGATATTCCGTCGTATATTTCATTCTCCTGAATGGTAGAGTCGGTAGTGATGGAATAAGCCTTCATGGTTTCATCGTTTCGATCCAACGTGTATTGTTTGGTACGTATGAATTTTACAAAACCGTCATCAAAGCCATTGCTAAAGAAATTTTTTGCCATCCAAACGGCTTTATCCATCAGGTATTTTTCATTGGAAAAAAAAGAAGCCTCCGTTTTGAGTTCTGCCCAATAAGAAAAATGATTGCATCCGCCGATGTGTAAGATCAGGGTATCACCGTCTGTGAAAGGCACTATGGCTTGCTTTTCTTTGTCATCCCAGGTATAGTCGAGGTTGCGATCATATTCTAGCAATGCTTCAGTGGTAAATTTAAATGTACTGGTATCAAATACACAATCCATGTCTCCTTCCTGTTCTTGCAATGTTGAATCAATCTCTTCTTTGGACGATTCTCCATTTTCCAAAACGATTGTAGTGTCTGCTACAGTCACAGAAGGATGCGCTTGTTCTTTCGGTGAGGAGGAACAAGATGTCAACAAGGTGAGGAGTAGAAAAGTAAACAGAATTTTAGATGCCATACG